>CATFLP010000109.1 GCA_949514915.1 Methanobacteriota archaeon
CCCTTGTATTATTGGCAAAAATGAGGAGGGTTTTGTATTAATTATTGATTCTGAAGAATTAGAGAAATGTAAAAGTAGTGTTGATTCTTTTTCAAATCTACTTAATTCAAAAATTAATTAATCCCCTCTAGCAGAAATTAATTGATCTACTCTTAGTAATCCAACTACTGTTTCGGTTGCAGAAATAATTGAATGTGTAAGCGATTCTTTTGGTTCAATCACAGAATTAATGATTGTTATTTCTCCATTAATTCCTACGCCCAAATCTTTTGATTCATTCTTAAGGCGGCTCCTTAATTCAATTACACTATCTAAACTACTTTTACCTGCGTTAGCTGCTAATGTTGCGGGTATTGTCTCTAATGCTCTTGCAAATGCTTCCATACCTAATCGTTCTCTCCCCTTTTTTGAATCTGCTGCCAATTTAATTTCAATAGATGCTAAAGAATGTGGATTTCCTCCCCCTTTTAACAAATATTTTGATTGAACTGCTAAACAAGTAGATTTTACAGAATCATGTATTGATCTTATGGTTTCTTCTACTGCTAAATCATCTGACCCACCAACATCAAAAGTAATTAATTCAGTATTCTTACACTCATCAAAAATTATTCTTTTGGATGTTTCGCCATCTTTGTTAATTGTCTCAGTTTTGATTCTACCAATCAACCCTAAATCCTCAGAAGACAAATCCTCAATTCTTGGGCACATGACTGCTTGAGAGGTTTTTGAAATATTAATTAATTCTTGAGAGCTTAATCCTCCGAGTACAAAAATATTATTTGAAAGTAAATTATGTAAAATTTCTTTATTAATTTCTCCAGTAGTAAAAACCGCATTGATTTTTAATTCCATTAATTTGTTACTTATATATTCTATTTGTTTATCTTCACTTTCTAAAAATTGTGAAAGTTCTTCGGGTGAGTTTATCTCTATTTCAGAATCTCTTGAAGGTTTTCTGAATCCTAATTCACCATTAATTAATGCGACCTTGCAATTTTTAAGTTCTGAGGGGGTTTTATCCAAATGTAATCTTTTTTCGATAATTAATCCTTTAATTAATTCTATGGACATTGGAGTATTATTTGATGACTTTGCCATCAATATATTTTCGGAATCGCAAGTAGATGTTGATTTAATTTGATTGATTGCATTTACTACTAATTCAGAAATTTTTTCTGAATTATTGGTTGTAACCTTTCCTGTTAGTGCTGTTTTCGCCACATTTAACAAATCATCTTCATTATATTGAAATCCAATTTCATCTAATTTTGAAATTGTAATCTTGGAGGCTTCTCTGTAGCCTTCAACAATTACTAATGGATGAAGTCCTTTGTTGATCAATAAGCCCGCTTCATGCATTAATGCCCCTGCGAACAAAATACATCCTGTTACTCCATCTCCTGCTGCTGATTCTTGAGATTCTCCCAAACTAACAAATGCTTTAGCCGTTGGATGCTTAACCATTAATTCTGAAACTATCTTTGCACCATCATTTGTTATAGCTGCTTGACCATTTGATTTGTAAAGCATTTTGTCTAACCCCATAGGCCCATAAGTTGGCCGTAATAAATCAGCAAAAATTGAGGCTGCACCAATTAATTTTTCTTGGATGGCAGATTCCGAAGTTACTGATGACTCTGGCCTTAAAATCCTCACTTGTGGGGGTCCTGCTCCTCCGTCTTCAGCCATATTATTCCTCCGATAAAATTGATTGATATCAACTATTTCAATTAACCACGATAAGGTTCTAATGAATAATATACCCAATTAACAAACATTAAGCATACTATTGAAAGTCCAATAGATGACAGTAATGGGTATTCTAAATTTTCATTAAATATTGATGAAAGAATAGCCAAACTCACAGCGTAGATAATTAAATGTACTATTTTTGAAGAGCTTATTTCCAACTTAGATTTAACCGTTTCAAAATTAGTAATGATTAAAGAAAGCCCAATTAAAACGAAAAATGCTGTGAAAATGTAATATCCTTGCATGGCAGAATAATTTACTCCAATATATATTGAAATTATAGTAGAAAATAATAATGCAAATAAAATTCTAATTTGTAATTTGTCAATATCAAACTCTTGCCCCATTATTACATCCCACCCTAATGTGATTTTTGAACATACTTATCCTGTTACTACTACATCATCCGTCTCGCCTTCTGCTTCTTTTAAATCGGATTCATTATTATCTTCAATATAATCTGAAAATTTCAATTCTTCAGTTCCTTCCATAGAAGTTAAATTAGTTACAGTAATTCCTCCTAAAGATATTGCATAGATATAATCGCCCATAAAAATAGACCTTTTAATTGTTGTATCTGAATTGTACCAATAACAATAATCACATTCTTCTGTGTCATAAAATTGGCTATGATTAACTGTTCCATATACACTTAATGGATCTGTCACATCAACCAAAATTAATTTGCTAATATATTCATATTTGTAATATCCATTGTAATTGTAGTGTGTCATACAATATTCCATCAAAAACTCTCTTTCTTCTTCTGTTAATTCTGAGTTGTCATTTCCCGCATCTTCTGTTTCTCCAGAGTCGTCTCCAGGGTCTGTGGTATCATCTGCGGGAGGTGGGTCTCCTTCAGATTGTTTGGAAGTTGTTGAACCCTCTTCTTCTACTGGCGCTTCTTCTTCACTGGGATCTTCATCTTCATTTCCTTGGGATAATCTCCACGTCATATATTCTATTTGATCTTCACACCATGCTTGTTTTTCTTCTACACTAGAAGATTCGATATACACAGTGCGATGTGTAGATAATGGGATTGCTAACAAATTTTGAGGGCCCCAATACTGGAATGCTTTATGCTCATAAGTTGCCTCACTCCAACTCCAAGTCCATTCATTTCTTTCATTCTCTGAAACTGGGGAAAGTGGTAAAACCGATGCTAAAGTTGGGTTTGAAAAGTCAGAAACATCGAATAAAGAAATCTGTGTACTAGACCAATCAAGGCCCGTGCCGTCATTATTTGCGGGCCCTATACCAATTGTCAATACATTATTTTCATCTAAAGGATGGATATATGTTGAAACTCCTGGCACTTCTAATTCACCAATTATTTGGGGGTTTGTGGGATCTGAAAGATCTATTGTCCATAATGGATCTATTTGTCTAAATGTTACAATATATGCTCTATCTTCTACAAATCTTGCAGACCAAATATTTTCGTCTGGTGCAATGCCATCAATCCTTCCGATTTCATCCAATGAAGATGTTGTTGTGTTTGGTTGTAAAACGATAACATGATTTTCCATCGGTTCAGGGTCATTAATCCACCATCTATTCCATTGCCCTGTTGTTGTAGCTAGACGTATATTTCCTTCATATTCAGACAAGGAAAATTGATCTAAGACTGTGCCATCAACGCGCCCACTTCCAATATATTCTGTACCTTGATCACTTAATGAAAAAGCATGAATATTTGTGGCCTCTTCAATTTCATCTGCTCCCCAATACCACCACCAATCTTGTGCTGGTTCAGCTATAACGAGAGTGTTTTGAGAAGCATAAACAACTGGCCAATTACCCATCAAATGATCTGCTTCATAACTAAATGCCTCACTTAATAAATCAAGTGTTAAAATAGAGGTGAATTGTGTACCTACAGAATCTAAAGAAGATACAAATTCACTACAAGTTTCTGAACGCATTGGAACCTTGGTAATTCCATTCAAAGTCCCGAGATACATTTGTGGCATTAAATCTTCAAGGCTTGCTGCATCTATCATTTGATTGTTCGTTTCAATCGTTTGATTTACTGAAAGATTCCAAATTTCTTGACGAGCTGGATCATCCCAGTTAAACGAATAGTATTGATCTTGATATTCTGCTGGAATCTCTACCCATGTTCTTACACTTGGTAAATCCATATATCCTTGCGTAATTGTTCTAACCATTCCACCTTCTTCTCTTGCTGTTAAGTAAGACCCTTCAAGGAACAATTCATTTGTTAATATTGGCGTTGTTCTATTTGAAATATCATAAACTGTAAATTTTGTTAGACTATTTACTCTCATTCTTGATTCAATATTATCCCAAAGTAAATTTCTAAGTGGGTCATCATCGGACAAAGACCAGCTATAAACCGAAGATAAAATTACCAACTTATCCTCTGCCAACATCATTTCTCTTGCGTTCCCTTCTAAATTTGTAGATGATTGGAAATTAAGTTCTCCAAATTCTGGTACTCCTAAAATTACTAATTTATTTTGGTTTATCATGTAAATATAATTGCCATCTGTTTTAACAAAATCTGATTCATCTACTCCTTCTTCTTGATTATTAGTGCCAGAAAAATCTACTCCTTCTTCCCTTGTATTGGAATTTGCTGCACCTCCTGAATCTGCTGTATCTGCAGCAACTGGTGCCCCTTCTGCCATTCCATCTTCCATGACCATGTCATCCTCAATCCACATACCTCCTCCATAATTTTGTTGAAGCATTGTAATACGCATCCTTTCTTTGATGTTTGTTTTTAATTCAATTTCTAAGTCTTCACAGGAATTATAAGAAATCAATTCTGGTGATGTTCTTTCTCTAGATCCTATCTCCATCCACTCCATCATATGAGTAAATGGTTCTATTACATCATCTATTACTGGGGGGATTGTTTCAATATCTTCGACTGCTTCTACGGCATCCTCTATTGCTCCAGTACAACCAGAACTTATCATAATTAACAAAACTAAAATTGACTTTATTACTCCTTTAGTCATAATGTGCCCTTGTTGTTATCCTATTAAACTAGTATGTATTTTTGCTTAAGAAGTAATGTTGATTGACCCTTCATTATTCGGAGTGAATATGCAAAAAAGACTTGCAACAGATATTTTCTCAGAATGGGCAATGATAGGGAAAGATGAGGGTATGCAAAAAGGTCATTTTAATTCGGTAAATGAAATGCTATCTATTGTTGATTTGTCCCTTAAAAAGGGATTCTCTGCGATTGATGTAGGGTGTGGAAATGGATGGGTTTGTAGAAGATTATCAAATGATGAAAGATGTAGAAAAGTTGTAGGAATTGATGGTTCTGAAGAAATGATCAGAAAAGCGAAAAGTTTTGATTCGAATATAGACTTTTACCATGCATTATTGCCAGAGTGGAAGCCCAATGAAAAATTTGATTTGATACACAGTATGGAATTTTTATATTACCTTAAAAAACCATTAGATATGCTAAAAGAATTCTACGAATATTGGATTACTCCAGGTGGAATATTTATTGCAGGCATAGATTTTTATTTGGAGAATGAAGATAGTCATAGTTGGCCTGAAAGATTAAACGTACATATGACAAAACTTAGTATTGATGAATGGGAAAAGGGATTGATGAATGCTGGATTTAAAAATATTGAAATCCATCAAGTTGCCTCCACAAATGATTTTATTGGCACGTTAGTTTTGAAAGGTGAAAAATTAAAATAGATTTTGTGAAGGGGAGAAATTAATGAGTAATGATGAGTTATTAATTATTGTTGGAACTGAAACTGGAAATGCTGAAGCTTTGGCGGATGATGCGAAAATATTTGCAAATAAAGTCAATTTAAATGCGAAAGTAATGGACATGGATGATGTCTCTGTTGAAGAAATTTCTAATTCAAAATATCTCTTAATCTGTTGTAGTACCTGGGGAGAAGGAGACCAGCCTACAAATGCTGAAGATTTGTATGAAGAAACATGTAATGCTGCAAATGATTGTATGAATGGTGTGAATTTTGCTGTACTTGCTTTAGGCGATACATCATATGAATTCTTTTGTGAATCTGGAAAACAATGGGATGTAGTTATGGAAGAAAAAGGTGGCACTAGGATACAATCTCGAATTGATTGTGATGTTGACTATGAAGATGATGATGAATGTGAAGAATGGATCAAACAAACCGTTGACATATTCAATTCTTTAGAATAATTGATTCAGAATTGAGATTCCCATAAACTCCATTCATCTTCCGAATCTTGTACCCTATACCATTTTTGGCCATCATAATCAACCCATTCGTATCCTTCAAAAATTTCAATATTTAATGATTCGTAATTAGTTGATTCGGCTTCTATTATTTCCTCTTGGATAACTTTGCCTCCTAGTTGTTTCCTATATTTCCAAAACATTGCAAGCCCTAAATTGACAATTACCATTACAAATAATAAAATTTTGGGCAATACATTACTTGATTCTCCTTCCACTTCAATACTTTCTGTTTGATCCACATCTTCAATTTCAGGAGGTATAATTGTTACAATTGTAATTGTTTCCAAACCTGCACCATCTATTACTCTAATTTTTAAATTTTCAATTGACCAATCTGGTAATGTAAATACTCCACTTTCTTCAGCCTCAAACCAAGTAATATTATCTATTGTCCATTCAATTAAATGTAAACCACTCCCTTCACCATCATTTATTTGGACATCTAAAAACAAAAGTGGGGGGTCGGCTAATTGGGCCCCAATTTGTTCAACAACCACTAATGGTGCTGTTCTATCAATACGAAGCCATGCTGCATTTATTTCGCCTTGATTGCCCGCAATATCTACGGCACGCAATTCAACTGTATGTTTGCCATCAGAAAGAAATGAGATGTTTAAATTAGAGGGGTTTTCTTCTAATTGTGCCCATAGACCTCCCCCTATACGAATTTCATAATATGCTATACCTGAACCTATATCACTTGATGGAAGCCACTCAATTAAAATTTCATTACCATTATACCAATCATTAGAAATCGTTAGACTGGGGGTTGTGGGGGGTATAACATCTGTCTCTACACTAGCATTATCAGTCACGATAAGTAATTTATATGGTCCACTGTTTGTTTGTGTATTTCTTTCTATTTTTAAATAATATAATTCATCCAAAACATTGTTTTCAGAAATTAATACCTCTAATGTAATAAGGCCTGTCTCTCCATCAATAACTCCTGAGTCAATTATTTCATCATCCAATAATATACTAATCTTTAATTCTGCTCCTTCACCACTAAATGCTATCGTTGTTTTATTCCCTTGTATTAAAATGAATGAGTACCAATCTATCAAATCTGTTCCAACTAAACAACCATTCACCGTCTTGTACGGATTTATTCCAAAATATAATGCTGAGGACATTACTCCTGCAGCATCGACCTCAAATTCCCCATCTGTAGTTGGGGTATTACAGCCACTTAACCCATTACTAGTTTGAGGAGGGATATTTTCATCAACAATAATTGTGTTATTGCTTATAAAAATATTATTAGTTTCGTCATCTTCATTATGTTCATTATTTGGATCTATTGATAAAATAAACCACCATTCCCCAACTGAATTTTCGGCTAAATTTATTATCTGCTCATTTGATATCAATGATTCTCCTTCAAGTAATGGTATAACTATTTCATCAATCAGAATATCATTTACACTAAGTTGTTGATTTGATGAAAGCCAAATTTCAACTTCTAAACCTAAAGATTCAGATCCAAGATTATGCACCCCCCATTCAACTGTGATTGTTTGACCTGGTTCAGCCATTACTGGCCCTTCTACAAAAGTTGCAAACAAATCAATTGATGGTGCCTCTATAGTAAAAACATCAGATGCCCCATAATTATCATCTTCGTTATCTTCGCTTACATCATTATTTGTATCTAATAAAAGAATCCAATGGAATTGACCAATATGTCCTGCTGGGGCTGTAATACTGTGTGTTATTTCGGTTGAGGTCCCAGCTAATAACTCATCAATATAGAATGTGCTGACTTGAGTATCATCTGTTCCAGATAAGACATCTATTGATAATAAAACGCTACAATAAAATCCGTTTGCATCAATACCTCCTTCATTTTCAATAACAAACACAATATCTGAAGTTTGTCCGCTTGTTATAGGCGAAAAAGATGTTACTGATACAACATGTAAATTAGCTTGCTCCGTACAAAATTCTTGAGGTGATGATGCCGCATTATTCAATTCATTCTCCTCATCAATCGAATCGTTAGGGTCAACAATGACTCCCCAATACCAACAACCATTTCCAAGATTAGATGGAATTGTGAGATCTATCGATAAAGATAAGCTCTGCCCTTGTGTTAATGAATTAATAATTGTTGAACCAATAGAAATATCAGATGTTGTAATAACAGTATCTGATGAAATAAAGAACTCTACAGGAATACTATTTGTATCAACATCTCCTGAATTTATTACTTGATAATTTAATTGAACATCATCTCCCCTAGTTACTATAGTAGGTCCATTAATATTAGACGGGGATAGTTCTGGCTTACAATCGATAATGGTTAATCGACCATTGCTTTGTGTTGCCACTATGTTATTGTTCTCATCTGTCTCGTCCACATTATTTTGTGAGTCGACTATTAACCCCAAATAATATGTTCCTGGGGCCATTGAAGTAGGTACTGTAGCCTGTGCGTTATCAGTATAATATGCAACTCCACTATAGCCATAAGCCGAGCCAAGATTTGTGCCTGAATAAATTGATGAAGCAGTATTACTCAGAGAAAGCATTACTGTATAATAATGAAACCCAGCGTAATCATTACCAAGATTGGTAACTGAAACACTCAAATCAAATGAGCCTCCTAAACAAACTGAAGACCCCCCTGTTAAACTAATTGAGGTAGCTTCGAGATCATAATCTGGATCTGAAATTGATATTTGATTTCCAGTAAGAATGTTATTTGTTTCATCACCTTCATCAACACGATTTGTTGAATCTATAATAATTCCAAAATAATATGTTCCAGAAGAAATACTTGAAGGTAGATTTACATTATAAGTTCCAGTTCTATATGACCCTGCACTAACGCTAGAAACTTGCTGAGATGAGCCTAGCTTTGTATCACTTGTCGTGATAGATGGGTCTGTAGAAATATATGCTTCCCAATAAAACCATCCTGCGGAATCATCTCCCTCATTATCAATTCTCCAATCTATTCCCACCTGATCTCCAGACATGGCAGATGAAGGACCTGTTAATGTAGTTGGAACAAGGTCTGCCATTTCTTCAACATCTATTCGGCCAGTATCTGCAACGACATTATTACTCTCATCAAGCTCAGTTACACTACTACGGCTATCTGCAATCATTCCAAGATAATAATACCCTGGAGTGATTCCTATTGGAATAGAAACGCTATATTGGTTTCCTGACTTATATGAACCTGCAGAAATTGAGGTCACTGAAAATTCATCTACAAATATATCGTTAGTAGTAATTGTTGAATCTGATGAAAGATATAGTTCCCAATAAAATGAACCTGTATAATCGTTTCCTAAATTTTCAATTCTATAACTCACAGTAATTGTATCTCCCATTACAACCGAAGAGGATGATGTGCCTACACTATCTGCAAAAATATCGGGTAGTTCGTCCTCAATATACACTTGATTACAAACATAGGCATTGTTATTTTCATTGGATTCAGATACATCATCATCAATATCTACTATAAAACCCCAATAATAATTTCCAGGATTAAGTGTAGAGGGTATACGATTAGAAGATGAAAGTGAGTCTGTTCCCGTGCTCCCTCCATTGATGCTTGATCTAGACTGGTCATAACCTACTTGGGTATCAGATGATGTTATCGTACTGTCAGTTGATAGGTACATTGCCCAATCAAATGACCCTGAAGAAGCAATATAAGAGCCGCCTGGATCATTTTCAAATGTAACAGAAATTGAAGAGTCAAGATAGTCTCCCACTACTCCTGTTGTTGGGGCATTACAACTTTTCCCAGTAAGATCTGGAGATTCATATATTGTAACTCTTCCAGAATCATAGTCGTCATTATTATTTTCATCTGATTCTGATACATCAGTATTGACATCAACAATCATACCCACATAATAACGGCCACCAGAGATAGTAAGAGGTATGTCTACATACTTAGTATAACTTCGAGTACTGCCTGCAGAAATACTTGATTGATACCACTCATCAAGTTCAATATCATTGGTAGTAATGGTTGTGTCTGTTGAAAGATAAAGAGCCCAATCAAATGATCCTGAAGATACGCTTCCTTCATTTTTAATACGTACACTAACACTTTTGGAGTCGCCTGCATCGGCTGAAGTCCATGAAGCAGAAAGGTAATCCACAACAAGGTCTGCAGAACTTCTTCCAGAAGTATTTGCTTTTGATTTAATTAAAAACTCATCAATTGTTGTTTCCTCAGGCTCAATTAAAGGCGAAATGATGCAACCCAATAAAATTATTAATACAAAAATTGGCAATAATTTTGGTCGAATAAACATGTTGGTTTCATTTTCTTATTCCCTGTTCTCATATATTATTCATAGGGTAATAGTTTAAAATATTTCACAAGCGCCTAAAATCAACAATATTCCTGCAACTGCTTGAAGTGCTATTGTACTGATATTAGTCGATACTAAGTCTCTACTTTGGTAATCTTGGAAGAGTCGATATATTAACCAGCCAGCCCAAGGAAGCGTGATGAGTAAAATTAACGTATCACTGCTCATCAATTCACACATCACTAATAAAATAGATGAAATATAAGCCATTCCAATTAATACCAAATAGCCCCATCTTGCATTTTTAACGCCTAATTTCGCTACTAAGTGTATCTTTCCTGTTTCAATATCAGAGGGAGTATCTGGGAACTCGTTGATCCACAATATTGCAGTAGTGAATAATCCTAGTGGTATTCCAATTAAAAATGCATCAAAAGAATGGCACCCTGTAAATGCATAAACCGTCCCCATTGTCAACACTGGACCAAATAATAATCCAATTGATAGTTCTCCTAATCCTTGTCTAGAAGATAGTTTTAATGGGGGTGCTGTATAGAAATATCCTCCCAAAGCGCCTATACTTGCGTAAATAAATAATTGAAAATTAGGTACCCATGGACCAAATATTAAAGAAAACCCACAAAATGTTGCAATCATTAAAAATATGAATCCAAGATTAAATAATCCTTTTTCCGAAATTAATCCTAATTCTATTGATCTAGACCCTCCTGAATATTGAAGGAAATAATCATTATTGGCTTGATCTACACCTGCTTGCCAGTCAAAATAATCATTGAAAATGTTTGCTGATAAATGTAATGTTGTTCCTCCCAAAAAGATAAGAGAAAATAAGGGTATTGAAAAATCGGTGTCCCAAGATAAGTCGTGTATCCCTCCGTTAAATGCCCAAACCATTGCGAACAGTATTGGCATCCAAGTTGCTACAACAAAAGGCATTCTTGTAATTGCAACCCATGTTAATGGAGTTACCCACCAAGGTTCTTCAGGCATTGTTTCCAATGGATCTTTGTCAATAACTTTGGTTTTACCACAATATCCTACCTGAGTTCTTTCACCATCTACTTTTTTGTAAACTGGAGTTATCTCAATTATTGCAGGAATTAAAGTGCCGTCTTTATGAACAAATGTTGTTTCACCTTCGAATTTTCCTTTGGTTGATGCTGTTTTAAGCCAATTAGCAACATGTCCTAAAACAACCCTTCCTGGTGAAAATTGTGATACTCTCATTTTACCAATAGCTTCTTCTGAAGAATACCCAAAAATATTAGTTGCACCATTACTAAAAGATTCTATTCTTCCCTCCATGTCACAAGTTATTACTGACTGTTTGTCTGATTTTTTAGATGATGAAAACTCTTCTGGATTTACTATTTTTGCTGGTAAATTATCTTCATTGTATGCTAATTTAAATTCTTTAAGGCTGATTTCTCCATCTCCATCTTCATCTAATGTAGCAACCAAATTATCTACTGCTTCTTCAGACATATTGGCAATATCTAATTTTAATAATCCATTTTTGAATTCTTCAACTGAAATATTTTTGTTATCATCATCATCTAAATCTTTGAATACGTCTTTTAATTTCTTTTTATTTTCACTTAGATAGTCTCGGATATCCCATAAGATATCATTGGAATTTGTTGATGTGTCCTTCCCCATATTTATTTCCAAAAAGAGAGGCTTTATCATTTTGTTTAATCTCTTTCTGCTAATGATGAATTTAGATAAGATATTTCTCCAGTAATTTCCTTTCCAATCCAAGAAGGTAAAGTGAAATTAAAGTCTAAAGAATCTAATTCAATCTCAGCGATAATTAAACCCTCATTATTGCCTAAAAATTCATCTATTTCCCAAAGCAATCCGTCTTCTAATAATTCATATCTTTTTTTGATTACTTTTGGTAAATTTGAAAAGTTTAATTCTTCATTTTCATCTTTAATTTCCCATTCCCATTCACGTCTTATCCCTGGGGAATCTCTAATTTTGATTGTAAATATATTTTTTTTATTTTGTTTTCTTATTCTACAAATTATGTTTTCCTCATTATTCTCAATTAACGGCTTTAATTCTCTATTCAACTCATTTGGAAAATTTGTAACTTTTTTTGTTTCATAAAAAAGTTCTTCGTTTGTAAAAATAAGTTTTTCAAGTGGGAGATATACTTGTTCAATTAAGCTTCCAGACCCAATATTTTTTGGCAATGAATCTAATAAAAATCTCCTTTCAATTTCTTTATTCGGGGAGTGGTTTTTTTTGAAATTAGAAAATTCAACTATTAAATTACCAATAATTAACGCGCCTCCTCCAAGAAATAACCAAAATGTAACCTCTCCTTCTCTGCCCAACATTAGTGAAAATATTGATGCCCAAACTGGTTCAAGTGCATATAAAATTGCTGCTCTAACAGGAGATAGATGCTTTTGTAAAATTGTAAGTAATAGTAAAGCAACTAATGAGCCGAAAATTGCACAGCAAATCAAAGGAATAAAATATCCTGGAAGTAGTAAAAGGCGGGCTATATTATCAAATTCTTCTAACTTTACGAAAAAGGGCAAAATAAATAATGAAACCGTGGCTACTGTACATAACATTACCACAGTAAGGTGTGTTGTATCTCTATCTTGTGTTAATCTATCAGTAGCAATAATATGTGCTGCAAACATAAAAGCACCAATTACAGTTAACCACTCTGGTAAATTAAAATTTAATTGGGGTGGGCCACTAATCCATCCTGCTCCAAAAGTTGCTAAAAGTACTCCAGCGCCCATAAAAAATGTAAGTTTTTGTCTCCCAAGTACTAATCCAATTATTGCTGTAAATATTACATATAAACTAGTTAAAAATGCGGATACTGCAGGCGTTACGTCAGGATATGCGATCCCGATCATTTGAAAAAAGAACCCTGCCCAAACTAATATTCCTAACCAAATCCCTCCCTCTCTTATTTTTTTATCTAAAAATGCATCCTTAACATTTGTAATAAAAGGAATTAATAATATCGAGGCGATTAAAAACCTGAAGAAGACAAAAGAAGATGCAAGTGTTTGATGTGATAAATTTGGTTCTGCTTCTTTAGCAACTTCTATCGCCCAATCCATCCAAATAAATGTTAAACCCCAAATTAATGTTACCAAAATTAGACCAGTGGTTGCTTTTTTTTTGGTATTTAAGTAATTTTCAATCATTAAAAACACCATCTAAAACTGTTATAAATTCATTAATACTTGATTTGGAATCTACTATCGGGCTATGTTCAAAAGCTAATTTACTATATCTTTCTAAATCATTGTAAATTTCCTTTATTTGATTTATCCATTCCTCTGCTGAAGATTCATTTGGCATTACGACTCCCCCATTTCCTACTGCTTCTGATTGTGATCCAATATCTATCGAAATAGTCGGCTTTGAAAAATAACCTGCTTCATTAATTACTCTGCCCCACGTTCCTATTCTATCTAATCTGAACAGGTGAATGTCACAATAAGGGTAAATCTCTTCAGGGCTACGGTATCCTTCATCAATTGTGTTCTCATATTTTGAGAGTTTTTTAGCATAAATTCCTCCCCCGTACACATGAAGTGTGGCTTCTGGCCAAATTTCTTTTAATTTGGGTATGAATTTTTTATTATAAAATTCAAATCCTTTTTCGGGAACCATTCCAACTATTGCAATTCTTGGATTTGTTAAATGATTATTGTCCCTGAATAATTTCGCTTCTTCTGATTTACCTTTTAATTTTTCAAAGGGGTACAGTTTTTCAAAGTCTACTGGCAAATGTACTATTGATATTTTGTTAATAGAGAACTTGTCTTTTACTTGTAATGCTAATCCTTCACCTGCAACTATTACTCTTTCTGCATTTTCTAAACATTCACGAAATAATTCAGGGTATTCAAAACAAACTTCATCTCTTACAAATGTGATGTAAGGGATTTTTGCATCAATAAAGGCTGATGATGCTCCCGCAGACCAATCTAATTGGGTAACTCCTAACAATCTTTCATTTTGTTCTTCTGCATTTTGTTTTGTTTTAGAAAGTTCAATTTTTAGCCAATTGAAAAAATCTTTATTTTTCTTTTTTAGGTGAATCTTTCTTAATCGTTTTAGAGATCTCCCTGTGTTTCTATTCCTAAATCTCCATGCTAAACCAGAATAAACATCTTCAATTTTTATATCGCATTTTTTAATATTAATTGTACTATTATCAAATAATTTAGATGCTTTCTTTCTATCATTAGATTGGAATACCTCAATATTCCAATTTTCGCTATTTTTCTCAAGGCCAAGAAGTAGTGTTGAAAGGCTTTTTTCCGCCCCCCCAGGGAGTGCATCTAAATCCCTAACAGCCACCAATAGCCTACTCTGCATTGTAGGTGTGAATTCGTTATGACTTATCATTACGGCGGCAAATTCTGAATTAGTAATAATAACTTATCTAATTCATCCCTATATTGATATGTGACTATTCTTTCGAGGCATTGTGGGACTAATCAAATTACTAGGTGAATTGAGAATTTGGTTAGTAGAGAATTCTTTTTCGAATTATTCTCGAAGGCAACGTTTTTTTACAAAAATTGTGAAAAAACAAATAAATGCGTTTGGAGAAAATTTCAAAGTAAATAATATGTGTAGATTAAATAAATCCGTTACTGTAAAAAATAATGTTAATCTCAATGGTATGGAGGTTCAAGGAAATGGCAAAGTAACTATTGGAAATAACTTCCATTCAGGAAAGGGCATCCTTTTAATTACACAAAATCATAATTGGAAAAATGCAAAATCAATACCCTATGATGATGAATATGTACTCACCAATATAACAATAGAAGATAATGTGTGGCTTGGTAGTAAAGTAACTATTTTAGGAAACGCTACAATTGGTGAAGGTTCTATCATTCAAGCTGGAAGTGTAGTAGTGAATGATATTCCTCCCCTTTCTATTGCGGGAGGGCATCCTGCAACAGTATTTTCAAAAAGGGATGAGCAGCACTACAATGAATGCCTAAAAATGGGTAAATTTTACTAATTACTGATAGTTTTAACTCAGAATTAAAATAGTAAATGGTTTTAACCAAATTTATGAGTACTGTTGGCACAGGTTTGATGACTGCATTAATGATGGTTGTAAGTAGTGTGTTTGGTGTTGCAGCAATTGAAGGAATTGATGCATTTACCGAAGAAAGAACAATTCCTCAAGAAAAATTAGATCATGCAATTATACATATCACAGATGAATTAATGATGATTGATGCTTGTCTTGCTGATGAAGAATGTACTGTTGATTCAGTAGAATTAAATGAGAAAAAGGTCATATTATTAGATAAATTAGAAGAAATAGATGCATATATCCTCAATCCTAGTGATGCTGAAAAACCTCATCTTCATAAACATAAAAAAATGGATAAGGGAGAATTTGTTGATTTGACATTTGAAGAACATATTTCAAATAAAATAATGAAATTAAATGAAAAAATTATGATTATTAATGCTTGTCAAGCTTCTGAAGAGTGTACTGTAGATGATGATATTTTAACTAAAAAAGAATTTAAAATCAATATGGGATTAGAGAAATTAAATTATTGTAGTGAAAATATCGAAGAATGTGAATCTCATAAAAAAGATTCAAAGTATAAAAAACATAGAAGATAATCATTTTTTAAATTTAATTTTAATAAAACGAATTAATCCAACCATGAAGATTATTAATCCTCCTGAGCATAATGAAAAAAATGCAGCAATGCCAAAAAAATTCAATGTAATATATGTGGGTATGATTGACATTAAAGCCAATATGGCTCCTAAAGTCATTAAAATCGCTGGCATATCTGTCGGATCACCATTTGCTCTGATCAAATTCTCTCTCTGAACACTAAATATGTCGCCTTTTATAGATCCTGATTTTTTAGGTAAAAATGGTTTTTCGGATCGTACCCTTTTCAATTCAGACTTTGTTGCTTTGAGGCCTTCTTTAGCCCCAGGGGTGTTTCCTAATTCTTGAAATAATCTTTTGCTTTTTTCTAACCATGTTACTGCTATTTCCCCTTTTGTTTCTTCTAAATACCAACTTCCTAAATCATGATAGCACCATGCCTGC
The DNA here is from genome assembly GCA_949514915.1 of Methanobacteriota archaeon. Classification (GTDB taxonomy): domain Archaea; phylum Thermoplasmatota; class Poseidoniia; order Poseidoniales; family Poseidoniaceae; genus MGIIa-I. Next base: position 16,403 of record CATFLP010000109.1, read on the forward strand.
TCTACAATATTTCCTCCTCTTTCATAATATTGTGCTGCCTCTAATAATATGTTATGAATATCATCAACTAAATCTGGATATAATAAACAAGCATGTCTTAAATATCCTCCAGCATCGTTCCATCTCTCTTCTTGTTTTGCTTTTTGTAAAGCATTCTCGAACGAATCTCTGCTTGAATATATTTCATCATCCATATACATAACTCATTAAGAGATTATAAATAATTAATGATTGCTAAAAATATCATGAAGGTGGATCTGCTCATATTTCGCATAAGTTTGTTATGTATTATTTCTGGACCAATTTGTTTTATTATTGGGTTGAATATGGACTTGTTCTATAGCTCTGATGTTGCTTGGGGTCCAATGTTGGTTTGGTGGGGATATGGAGTGGTTTCATTTATTGTAGGTGTAATCTTATTGATTATTGCTTCATTGTGGAAATCTTCTGGAAACGGCCTGAAAGGGTATGTTTCTGTGGATAATTCAACATCAATGTTTATCTCATCTGATGAGGAGTAAAATGCAGTGAGTAGGATTTGAACCTACGAACTCTTAGAGACTGAGACCTCATCCCAGCGCCGTTGACCAAGCTTAGCAATCACTGCGTAATATGAAGTGGGGATTGTATTTTTTTAATAATATATGTTAATGCAACTAATCTGAAAATTTAAGAGCCAGCACATTAATACTCATTTTTATGAATGAGAAGATTTGTAATTATAGAAATGAATTGTATGAATTAAAGGAACGACAAGAGTCGTTAGATTATAAAATATATGAAATGAGAGAGAGAAGTAAAAAAATAGAAAGGTTGTTAGATGAAAGGAGGAATTTAGAAAAGGAGATTGCTTATTTGTCCATGAAGATCAATGAGATTACTCAAAAAACGAAAGATCAAGAAGAATTGAGAATGTTTGAAGAGGGTGAAGAATAATGTATCAAGAAAAATATGATATAATTCATAAATTTTTGATGGGTTTAGTAAATACTGATTTCTGTTCATTTATGGAATGTATTTTTGAAATGCCATTTGAAAATATACCTCATTACCAGATTAAACTTTTTGAAAAAAAATGGAAAGATGGGGCATTTAATATTTGGTTTTCACTTGATTTAAAAAGGCAAGAGAATTTAATTAATATGTTATTTGAATAAATTGAGAGTGGATATAATGTATAGTGGTTATTGGGGGAAGTGTGGTGAAACTGAGCCGCAAAGAGTATCAAACAACACAACTACATTACCTACGACATCATAACCAATTAATTCTGTAGCACGCTCATTATATTCTAAGCCAATAAGATACCCTTCTCCATGACAATACATGCAATCGGCTACCCTATTTACCTCGGCCTCTAAATGTTTTAAGGCTAGATTATATCTTTTAAAAGGAACATATTCAATATCGCCCCCTACTGCTTTCCGTAATTGTTCAAAAGTTGGATTAAATATTATTTCACTACTGCCATCTGTTCTAATTATAATAGCCATTTATCTCACCTTTCCTTACATTTTATAGGTTTTTTCCAGGGTTTACCTTTTTCAGATCTGCCTCCAAATTCTTCAAAAGCAGAATATACTGTACCCCATGTTGCTGTATAAAGCATTTCATCGCAATTTCTACATTTCCAAAGTTTCCCTTTTATTTTCTTTTTTTCCATGTTTTACCCTCATATGTTCAGGATTTTCTATATATTCTAAGAATATATGCCTTAAGGAAGGATAAGAATCAACGACATGAATTCTGTAATGTCGCCAACGCATCATACCGCAATGAAATTATTATTACGACATTTCTACGGGTTGATTCTTTGCTTTAGAAACATGGAATTTATCCTTTTTATTTTGCAAACCTTAAATGGCTAATTATCCAAACAATTGAGAATTGTCGGCTTCTCGTTGCCCATTAAATTTACCACTCATTATCCGATGTAGATTTCCAGAAGCTGTTGGATGTACAGTTTTCACACAATCCATTATTGCTCCTGCAGACAATAATACTGCCTCCCATTCTTTGTGTTCTACAGCGTCTACCATGTTGGCAACTAGTCGTTCAATCATGGAATTAAGTTCCATTTCTATCCTCTCAAAATATTTTTCTTTCATTTTATTTCTCTCCTTTTTTTATTATTCACGTAAAAGACAAAATCGGGATGGGTTTCTTCGAGTAGTTCTCTGGCTCGAGTCAAATCTCTAATTCTTCTTGTCCTTCTTCTAATCCTTTCAACTGTTTCAGAATTATCTCGCCACTCTGTGAAAAAGTGATATCGCCAATTTAATCCAAAATATGTGCTTGTTAAGTCTTTATTCCACCAAATATTTTTACAATCTATATCTTTTTGAATTGCTTCTAAATAACCATCATTACCCAAAACTATTGCTTTTTCAGTAATTTTTGAAAATAATAATAATGATTTTTGATCGATAACACTCCAATATGCTGGCCCATTAGGATGAGTATGTAACCAAAGTTTGAATGGTAATTTTGCTCCAATTGGGGGATTATGCTCAACTAAACTCGTTTCTCCCCATTCAATCCAATATTCTCCAGTACTATCAACTAAGATCCCTAATTCTAAATTTGCTATTTCACTAATATTGTAAATTGCTTTCCATTTTTTAGAAATGCAACATCGCTTGATGTACTCTTTCAAACGTTTAGATTCAAATAATTTCTTTGTCCTTAAACTAACTTTCATAATTATTGGCCTCCGAACAATTTTGTATTTAATTCTCCAAAGGTGATACTAATAATTCTCGAAGGTGGTGCAAAAGATACCAAGTCATGATGTAATCTTATCTTTTGAAATACCCATTGTGCTGCAAAAGCAGCAGCCATGACAAATCCAAATTGTAAATTTTGATTAGAAATAGCATTCGAAAACTGACAAGATTGTGGTTTATGGTCTGGTGTTAAATTTGTAATCTCTTCTTCTTCCATTGAACTATCTAAAGCAATAAATGCATCTCCCATACAACGTATATCTAACCATTGTTTTGTATTTTTATGAACAAGCTTTCGTGGACCTGGACGATCTACACATACAACAACAATATCATAATTTTCTAATTGTGGGGGATGTCTTAAATCTTCAGTTATACCAAATAAATTTACATTTTTTTGATTCTTAAAACGTTGCACAATTGATTCTACTTTACTTTTGCCAATATCTTTTTCAAAGAATTTTTGATGTCCTAAATTTTTCTTTTCAACAACATCTGAATCCATCAAATAAATATTAGATTTTAATTCGCATGTTTCTAAAGCAGGGATTAACAAATCTACTAAATTTGAACCTATTCCCCCAACACCAACAATTAATATCTCAGGAGGTGTGATTTTCAGAGATTCCTTATTCAAATAAATCACCCAACCCTTCTGGTTCTGGTGGAGCAATTACTGAATTAAGTATAGAATCCTCATCAAATTCTACTTGTAAAAAGCCTCCAACTTCGTCTACCCCATATTCTATTTCTCTTCCATCACCTGCATCATATAAACTGTGATGGAGTTGCATAGTTTCATCCCAAGTTAATGTTGGATTTACATTAAAAACCCAATTTACTACTAAATTTTCTTTCAATGCGGCTCTTAGAGTATTCATTTCAGCGATCTTTGCTGATTCTATATCATTTTCTAATGCACATAACAACGCTGCAACTGAATCTGCATCATGTTCAACACGATTTTTTGGGCCGATACAAATGCCTTCCCAATCAGATTTAGAAAAAGAATAGAACCGCACTTCAAAATCAAATAATTTGACTGCTTTAAACATAGCCTTCCCACGATGGTGATAATCTCCTTTCAATGGGGAGGGTGTTGATTTTTTTGGATGATTTGGATGATTGTTTGCTTTTCCCCAAGAGGAATATATGTCATCCATCGCTTCTTCTTTAAACCAATCTTCAAAACACGGTTCATTTTTAACTTTGTTTGCTAAAGCATTAGCAGCATGTAAATTAAATTTAACCAATGTACAATAGATAGTCCCGCTTTTCCCTTCAAAAGTAATTTGCATTTCATTTTCTGGTTGTGCTGAAGGGCCACGCCCAAACACTTTGGTATTGCTATACCACTTTAGATTATATTCCACATCTGCATTTATCGATTTACAAATTTCATTTAACCACTTCAAGGATTGATTATGCCCTGGCAATCCATCGTGTCTAAAATATTCAAATTTCCCAAGGGGGCTTTCTTTTTTTTTGACCTTGCCAGGCCCACCCCCCACTAATGCAGGCATTAGTCTAACATGGATTACATTGTCAAATTCGATAGCTCTAACGTGCTCACGTGCAACCATCAAATTATCAACAAAAACCCAATGATCTGGGTTCGAGTCAATTAATTCCATTGTTTCTTTTTCATTCAACATCAATTCTTGATGCCCGAATATATTTGCTATTTCCACTTTTATTTTATTTTCTTTCATTTTTTTCTCTCCTTTTTTTTAGCCTCCGCTATATGTTTCAGAATTTATTCGATGATGTTGCATCCTAATACTGATGCTAATACACCTAAAAAAACAATCAATGCAGATTGGCTTGTCTGCTCATCACTAATTAACTGGTTAAGTCCAGGTAATGATACGAAATATTCTTCATTTACTATAATACCAACTAATGGTATTTTCAAATGTGTTTTTAATTCTGGTTTCAATGAAATTATATCTTCTAACTTAATTGAATATTTTCCACTGTAATTACTAAATGCATAAAGATGTGTTTTTGTTAATAACATTCCTTGTTTGGCTGATCTAAATAGTGTGTTATCGACCAACAATAAAACATCTTCATGATTTAATGATTTATTCGCATAAGATTTTATGGCTTTTCTCGTTTTTTTATAATCTATTTTAGGATGGATTGAAATATCCCCAATCAAATTTAATACACCCCTCCAATTTTTCAAATCTTTATCGATATCCATATTTAATCCTCCCACTCAGAAAGCCAAAGAACTAGAGGACCAATTGTTGCAAAAGCAGCAATTACTCCTATACACTTAAATAAATCTCTAATCATTTTGAATACCCCTTATTCCTGAAAAATATAATATCGTCTCCTAATTTTACTGGTCCTTGAAATTTTGGTTTTGTTTTCTTGGTAAGTTTCTTAGCTGGTTTACTCATCACAAGTATCACCCAACCCACTACCAGAATCGCCTACATCTGAACCATCATCATATCCTCTAGTGGTATCATTAGCAATTATTGCACCACAAAAGGCTCCTAATGGCCCTCCTAAGGCCATACCTATGGTGCCTCCAATTAATGTTCTTAATAATCCCATTTTATTCAAGCCCCCAAATTTTTAATTGTTGCTTAATGGGGTTTGAAGTCTGCTTCTCTTCTCCAAACCATTCTACATCATGTCGATCCGATGGGCAAGAATAATCTGTTGAATAAATACACCATAAATCCCATTCCTTTTTTCTGATATAACTTCTAAAGGGCGATATACAAGTTGTGCAAACTCGTATGGCTTTCTCTTTATCTAAGTGCATAACCCCTTCAATGCTATATTTTGGATAAAGCCCACTAATGTTGTCACATTGTGGATTTGCACAGGTTTTTCGTTCAGTATTATTTTTTATTTTTTTATTTATTTCATTCATTTTATCTTCTCCTATTTTTGTTTCTACGGCCACTATTTTCTGTCGCCATGTATATGTTTCAGAATTTTATTGAAATTGTGCTTCTATCTTACGTTCACCTATTGGCCACCAA
>CATFLP010000110.1 GCA_949514915.1 Methanobacteriota archaeon
AGCCTATCTTAGCTGGTTCGAGTTATGGTGGTTTAACTGCTGCAATTGTAGCTATGAAATTTCCAGAAAGATTTAGTGGTCTTCTATTATGTGCTCCTGCATTGCATCTGAAAGAACCACCTGTTGACGAAACAACAATTCTTATTGCACCTAAAGAAATGCCTACAGTCATCATTCATGGAGTTGATGATGATATTGTTCCAATTTCTTGCAGTATCGAATATTCTCAAAAATCTGAAAGTATTATTGAATTTAGTAAGGTAATTGATGGACATCGACTTTCAAATTCACATAAATTCATAATTGATGGAATTAAATTAATACTTGGCGAAGAATAAAAACCTTGTTTTTTGAAATTTTTCAACTCTTATTAAACAACAAACCGTCAGACTTATTAAGGTAGCAACATCCTCAACAAATGGCAAGAAAGAAGAGGAGCGGGAAAAGAATGATTGAGATTACAAAAAACAGGAGGGATAAATTTTCGTAGCCTAAATTGTGGTCTTATGTGCATTTGCACGCATTCAAAAAAGAGTTTTAGATAGAGATCTAATTCCTTTGAGATTTTGTTTTGATGCCAATTTTAATTGGTTCGCACATCAAAATTTTATCAATGGAATGGTGGAGAATGGTGGCCCTGATTTAGAGTTGGTGTAATGGTAACATAACAGAAAATATTCTGTAGATGCAGGTTCGAATCCTGTACTCTATTCAGAGTAATGAAATGGTGATAATATGAGTGAGGAAAAGAGAATAGAAATAATAAAGAGAAAAATGGAAAAAATTGTAAAAGGAAAAAACAAGTTCAATGTAAGAGCTATAACAATTAATGGAATGAATGGATTTATTCCAACTGGAAAAAGAAATTGGTTTAGGTATGTTGGAAGAATGCCAATGTCCTCTTGCACGGTAATTGTTGAAAAAGAGAATGTTGAAATCCATAACGTGATTGTTTATGATATAAATGAAAGAAAAAAAGGTAATGGTACAAAGATGATTACAGATATTAGAATGGCATTTCCTTCCAAACATATCTGGGTTGATACATGTATTCATGCAAGGCCATTTTGGGAAAAAATGGTTGAAAGAGAATTCATAGATTCAATCGAGAATGATTATCCAATACCATGTTCTAATTCTAATTGCGTAATTTGTCATCCAATAAGGAAGACTGGAAAAAGGAGGAGTTCAAATGGCGAATATTACTAAGCATTCAATTTTTATTAGAGGAAGTAAATATATTGAGGAATTCAATATTTTTGCCATTTCTCAGGGGAAAGAATGGAGGCCCACAATTAAGGCCATGAATGCCTTTACAAAAGAAGAATGGAAGAAGTTCAATGAATGGGTTGATTTTAGAAAGAATGTTACTTACGAAGAGGTCGTAGAATGGAAATTTGATGAAGAGGATGTAAAATATTTCTTCCCTTATGAATATTGGATAAGGAGAGCAGAGATAATTGAAGAATCAGGTGACTTTTTTATCACATTTAGAGATGCAATAAAATCTTCAAAAGATAATGAAGAAGGATTTGTAGAAAAATGGTATTGTGGAATTTGCCACGGAACTCCACCTTCAAATGCAGATTGGGGAGTTAGGATTGATTGTTGCGATCATGGTTGTGACCATGAAGAACACTGAGGTGAAGATATGAAGAAAGATAAAACATTGAAAGAAATATTACAGGGAATGTTAGAATTGATTGAAAAATTGAAAAAATGTATAGATGTACAAACTGATTTGAATTCTTACAGACTTGAAGATTGGAAACGAATGGACAAAGATTTTGGTTTATACCTAGATGATGAAGAAATGTCTTGGCCAGATGATTTTGAGGAGGAATGGGAATGAATTTGGAAAATAATATCAAAATATTTTATCCTGCATGTGGAAATGATTTTTGGAATAGTGGTGGTTTAGGTGGCTCTTTAAATTTAATTAGAGAAGCTTTAGAGGGCAATGGTCCTATCTCAGATAAGGTTCCAAATTCATTAGATATTGTTTATTGTGACATAAATCCTAATATTGACATTGAAAAAATAAATTATGTTGTAAATAGATTATTTAGAAATAGAAATAATAATTTAAGGCATAAATATTTTTCAAAAACGACATCACAATTAAATTTTCAAGAAGACCATGAGGATAATTTTCCAACGGGATGGAATAATGAATGGAAAACATTCATTTGGATGTTTGAATTGATGGGGGAAATAAATGGAGTAAATATTAGATTTAGATATTTTTCAACTAGTTATCAACAAACAATCTGTTATTTGCTTAAAACTGGTTGGAAATTGGAAGATGATGATGTAATTTTGCTTGGAAGTAATTGGAGATATTATGGAGAAGGAGGACAAAACCTCCATACAATTTTTCAAGAGCCATTGAATCAATTTTTTGATGGTGAAACAAAAGTGATAACCAGGAGTAGCTGGCATCAAAACTTTGAAAATGAACGCAGATTAGTTGATAATGAACATTTTTCAGTAAGAAGATTTAGTCAAGGTTTTTGGGAGGTTAGTTATGAATGAAAAATTTGATTTGGAAAAAAGACTCAATGTTGTTGAATCAGCAAAGAAAGATGGCATATTTACATTTAGAGATGATGATGTAGTCAATGAAGCAATTAAATGGTTCATAACTCCCTTTGATGATCGTAAACTTCAACCAAAAAAAGGAGCAGTTAAGAGATTAATAAGGATTTTAAATAGAAG
>CATFLP010000111.1 GCA_949514915.1 Methanobacteriota archaeon
AATAGGAGCAACATCTTCTTCAACAACTTCAGTAACTGCATCAGGAATGTCCTCATCAACTTCTTCAATAGGAGCAACATCTTCTCCAACAAACACACCAGTTTGATCACCAAATCGTTGCATATACATCATTCCAAATCCAAAAGCAACAATTCCCAGTGCAAGCCAGGTTATTGATTGATATAATGAATTATTAATGGTGCCTGAAAGAATAAACAAACTTAGTATTGAGCCAAATCCACCAATACTTCTTCTCCAACCAGAATCTGTCTCTTCTTGGAATCCTTGTATCGCTACGGTGGCTAAATATATTGAAATTATTCCCCAAGTTAAAGATTCCACATTCGCAGTTTCCATAATCCAGATAATCCCCGAAATGATAAACAAAATTGACATGATTCCTAAACGATCTAACCAATCAAAATATGTTTTTTCATCTTCAAATTCAAAACCATCCCAATTCCAAGCAAGTTCTGATTTACTTGAAATATAAGTAAAACCAATACCTTCCACAATAAATACCAAACCAACAAGAATATCTTGCATAGTTTCCCATCTTGTATCATCAATTTGTTCTACCAAATTCCACAAAGCAAAAGCGTGTAAGGCAGGCATTAACAAAATCAAATTATATTGGCCATTCCTTTGAATTTCCCAAGTGATCCATACGGCACCAATGATTGTGCCAATTCCAAATACGGCATCCCAACTTAGAAGTAAACTAAGCATAACCCAATATTGCAAATTAATAAGAAGCTTTTCCCTACCCTGAATAGAATCTAAATTAAAAATGAGTTCATTTGAACCAGGGCCAATAACGCCTTTCTTTTTAATAGGTTCATCCGCCCATTTGTACAATAATTTAGAACGCGCTAGATAATGTAAAATTAAACTAAAAACACCCGTTCCTAACAGGCTATAAGAAAGAATTTCAGTACCAGACCATTCAGTAAAATTAGAATCTTGAGTAAACCCTACAAGCAAAGAGAAAGTAATGGCAATTGGAGCATAAGGAATAAAATTTAACTTCCCAGTAATCCAATTTTGTACAGTTAAGCCAAGCGTAATAATCACCAATAACCAAGCAGTATTTGGCAATATTCCCCACATACCAATAGCTAACCATATGCTTGCAACAACAAAAGGCATCTCACGCTTGGGGGCTTCTTCCATCTGCCGATCAATCATAGATCGAATTAATACAACTGAAGCCGTTATTGTAATTATTAAAGATGAGAATCTTGGCATTCCAAGAACAGTTAATTCTTTCCAATCATAATTATTATTTGAAATACCATCTAATAACATTGCAATAATACTACCATCACTAACCATATAATCTTCCAATATAATCAATGTAAATGGTGCAAAAGACAATACAGCAAAATGACGATATTTTATTGCATTAAAAATCACAATTGTATAAAGGACAATGAAACCTAACCCTCCACTAGTATCTAGGAGTGCTAATGCTAAAATTCCAAAATAGGCCCATTTATCTGTGTTATATGCCCCATCTTCTGTTTTTAATCCCCTTTTAATTAAAAGATAAGTTACAACTAAGGGGCCTAATATTAATAATATATCAAATAAAATATTACTTAGGAAAACATCACCAATTAACCAAATATTAACATCAACTATGCCTTCATCTACCATATCAAAATATTTCCATCTAAGGTCATTTAATTCCATCGAAATAGGAAAGGCCATGAATACAAGAATCCAGCTAGCCATGGCCCTTTCTTTTGCGGAAACTTCCTTTTCTTCACTAATTTCCCAAAGTAAAATACCTAGAGGTAAAGCCATTAATAATACCCAGTACAATTCATTACCTGTGAATTTAATAATCACCTCACTAATTGAAATTGAAAGTAATACTAGAGGCCCGATTAATGAGATACGGCCTATTTTCCCCCATCCTCTTTTGTCCCATGAATCTACTTCATTCTGAGTGTCCACCATCCAAACTCCATTTTTCATATCATATACGGGAACTTGTTTTTTACCGCTATCAATACACCAATTGAATAAATTTCCAATATCAAATTCAAGAGATTTAAATTTACGGAAACCTAACCAAATAATCAATGCTAATGCCATTAAACCAACATTATATCCATCTATTAGAGCATCAATATTTTCTGGAAGGGGCAATGCTAATCTTTCATTTGCTGTCAGAATAATTGTTAACCAAATAGATACAAAAAGAGCGGCACTCCCCTCTAAACGATCTTTTACATTTTGTGTATTTGCGGCTTTATCTAAAATTCTCCACGAACTAGCAATTATGTATAACACCAATAACCAAGAAACAAGAATATCTCCACTAATTAGTATAGAATCGGACAATATTATTATTCCAACTCCTACAAAATGTGCCCAATTTTCAAGTACATTTTTACTTCTAGAAAACTCACCAATTATAATTAAAATTACAGCAATTAAAATTACATATTGACTTTCTATAAAGTCCATATCCCCCCAAACATTTGTAGAATCTTGCAGGAAGAAAGAACACGCAGTAGCAATAAATGTGGCATTTGCGACCCAACTACGCGTGGCTTTTGCCCAGATTAACATATATGGCAATACAATAATTGTAATCCCCCAGGCAACAAGACTGGCGCCTGGCTCCAATATCCAAATACTTGCAGCTAAGCCAATTGGCATCCAAGGGATTCTTTGTTTATGGACTGCAGGAAAATATGCCAATAATACTGTAACCCAAAGTACACTTTGAAGATTGATATATGTTGCAGCATCACCAAGCATAGATTCTCTTATAGGCCCTAAAATTAAGTTCAGATCCCCCTCTCTTGTGACAATAATAGCAATCAAAATTTCTGCTATTAAAAAAATTGAGGTAAGCTCCATTAACCCTTTTCTTACTCTTTCATCTGCTGCTAAATATCCTTGTCCAATAATAATGAACACAAGTAAAGAAAGGGCTCCCCCCTCCCCTCCAACAGGTGCATTTTCATTCAAAATTTCATATAATAAAGGAATGATTCCAGCAACTACAGCTACGATTGAAAAGACCAATCCATTATTTGACTCCAACGCAAGCCACATTGAAAGCAAACTCATGCTTACTATTGAAATCCCTAATTCCCAAGATACAACATCATTAGACCATGAGAGCCAAGGGCCAACTCCTGCAGCAATTAATGCTAGAGGGGTGAATGAGATTATTGCCCAACCGAAAGAAGTAGAACCTTTCAAACCCTTCAAATATTTATATTCGGATAAGATTAAAGCAATACAAGCAATCAATTGCACATAAATCCCATTAGCAGAAGGAGACCAATCTTCATCTGCATAAGGAATCCCTTCAACTAATAACCAATCAACTCCTTGTGATGCAGCAATTCCAATAAGATATCTTGTTCCCCACAAGGTCCCTACTGCAGCAAAAAAGAAACCAACTCCAAGAAGATAGTCGTGCACAGAATGTAATCCATCCCCCCCTTTTCTTCTTTGCATCTCTACCAAAGCTATTGCCATACCTGCAGAAATAATTCCTCCAACACCTAAAATTAAGAAATTTTGATTTGTTGCATTTTCTGCAAAAGCAATGGATATAATACCCCCCCATATCGCCAACATTGCAATACCATACATGATCAATTGAGCAAACTTTGCAAAAGCATCAATATCTTTCACTCCGGGTTGTTGAATTTTTAATCCAACTGAATTTACAGGTGCAGTACCATAAATCCCTCCTTGTGGCCTTTGAGGTATATTTTTTCTACTAGGTCTTGTGGGCTTTGTATTTTTATCTGACATCTAATCAAGAAGTAGTAATCGTTATTATTAATTAGTCTAACTATCTTTTCAATAAATTAAGAGACATATTCAAGGACATCCAACCTAACCAAGGGGCATGTTAGATACAAATTTGGGAAGTGAACTTGATGGAGGAACCTTTGGTTTAACATTTCCATCAGGATGGGCTCAATGGCTGGGGTTTGTAATTGGTTTTTTAATTTCATTAGCAGGAATAGCTACATTTTTTCTCGCAGAAACAGATACATTGCCTGCTTTAATTTCAGTAGGGGCCTTAATTATGGGATTTTCAACACCAACGAAATTACAAAAAACACTGAGGGGCTTACGTTCACAACTTAATCCAGCACAAGTAAATTGGCAAAAAGAGCAAGGAGGGACAGAATTACAATCATTTTGGAATTCTGCAACAATACGTAAACCTACGGTGGATGATAGGGCGTGGGTTTTCCCAGCCCCAGAACAAAATACATGGCACTTAGAGACAAGATACAATCCAGACAATCCCGAAGAACTTATCCCAGAACACCCAAATAAAATTGGAACTCCTCGTCCATCTACGGTATCTAATTATGCGTTAGCAACATTAACAGCATACATTTTCTTTGCTTTTCAAATGTATTTAGTTTTAGAAGGAGATGATAAAGTACCAATTTACATCTTAATAGGACTATCTGTAATTTGGCTTCTAGTCTCAGTTTTTATGTGGAAAAGAGCACAAGCAATGATGGATACCCCCACATCTAACATACGTTCTGCTGCAGTAGGCACTGCAGAATTAGTTGGGCAGGTTAGGCCAGGCCCTCAATATCCTCCTACAGTAATTGTTGATGGAGATCGTTCAAAATCAGTCAACGATCTTACAGCTTGGAGGTGGAATTATGAAGTTTACAAATGTCGTACTGTAACTGATAAAGATGGAAATTCCAGACAAGAATGTAATTGGCAACTGATCAGATCAGATTCGGGAGGTACAAATTTCACAATCCACGATGGAACTGGAGGAATGGCAGTAATGGCAAATACATTTAGTAAACGGGATTTTGGAGATCATTTAATTCAATGGGAATGTAGACATGATATGAGGATGAAAGGTCTTTTCACAAACATCATGCTTTCAGGAGATATAAAAAGGCATAAATGGACTTTATGGGGGTTGAAAATTGGAGACCCGTGTTATTTATTAGCCACATTAAAGAGTCGAAACGATCAAAATTTACAAGCAGAACAAATCGATAGAACATTACAAAATGCATTGTTAGAAGCGGTTGGCGAAAAGGCACCAGGGTTTAAACCAAGATTAGAAAAAGGAACAGAATTATCAGCTTTAGGAAACGCTAGAAGTGAATTAGAATATTTGATAATTCCAACGCTCGCCTTATTAGCATCAATCATATTGTTAGGAGTTTAGATTTATCAGAATAAACTCAATTAGAGGTTACTTCAGAACTTTGCCAATATTACGAGCAGCATTTTCAAGAGCAGTTTGAGAGAACTTTCGATCTGTTCCAATTACCATATTATCGATTGATATGTATCGTTTTTTGAAAATCAAGAGTGTTGAATTGAATCCAGTGGTAATTGTCTCAGCATGAATCACATTGACCATATCCGTCCCGCTCTCAAAAATATAGAGAGAATAGTTGCGAATGTCCATAATAATTCGCTGGTTGGTGACAATAAGTTTCACTTTTTGTTTGAAACCAAGTATGCTCATGAATAATATGAATATGGAATTAATTATTCGGATAATAGGATTTGAGGCTGTATATTGGAGAATTCCGCTGAATTCATCGGTAACAACCTCTCCTGCATCCATCCACGGATATGTTCCACTAGAAGTAGCAGGCACTACATCCGACATTGGCATTTGCTCTTGATAGCCACCAGAGTCAATTGGCACCCATTCATTCCCATCCCATTGGTATTGTCCATCATCACTAATTTGCATTGTCATAACCCAAACTACCTCAGACATTCATATAATCTTATTCATTCATGAGATTCTTACGAATGGCTATTTTTTGCAATTTCAAGGGCTAAAAATTAATATTAAGTGAAATAATAATAATTTCTAACACTTTATTTATTAGTTTTTTTTAAAATGTTATTAAATTTGGAAGCACCATGGGAGAACACCAAATCGAATCCGAAGGAGATGTTTCTAAAACATCTTCAAATGAAAATGAGCTGTATGAAGCCATCATTATTGGCGCGGGCGCAGCAGGCATTGGAGTTGCAATTTCTCTTGTACATGTGGGAATTGAAAATTTCCTTGTTGTCGATAGAGATACTGTTGGCTCATCATTTGCATCATGGCCAGAAGAGACCCGATTCATTACTCCTTCATTCCCAAGTAATTCTATTGGCATGCTTGATTTGAATTCCATTGCTATTGGGGTTTCTCCAGCATTCAGTATGAGGGTCGAGCACCCAACAGGTATTGAGTATGCCGAACATCTACGAAGCCTTGCTAAATTTTTTGAACTCAATGTTCGCGACAAAACGAATATCACAAACATCGAAAAAAATGAAGGAATATTTTATTTGAAAACTGATACAAAGACATTTCAAGCAAAAAACGTTATTTGGGCCGCTGGAGAGTATCAATCTCCTTCTATTGATGTATTTGCTGGCAGTGAATTATGCCTTCACACATCAAATGTAAAGAAATATGGTGATTTAATGGGCGATGATTTCCTTATCATAGGGGGCTACGAAAGCGGAATAGATGCTGCATATCATCTCGCAAAACAAAATAAACGAGTACGTGTGTTTGATATGAATTGTCCATGGGGAGAATCAACCTCAGATCCAAGTGTAGCTTTGTCAACATTTTCATTTGAAAGAATGCGAGATGAATGTTTTGAGAAAAATGTTGAGTTGTTTGCAGAAACACCAGTTAAATCAGTTACTTTCAAGGAAGAAACGTTTGAGTTGAAAACTGAAGATGGGCAGGTGTTCCAATCTAAGGTAAAGCCGCTTTTAGCAAGCGGATTCGAAGGAAGCCACAAACACGTCTCCCATTTATTTGAACAGAGAGAAGATGGATTTCCTTTACTTAATGAGCAGGACGAATCAACAATTGTACCAGGCATGTTTCTTTGTGGTCCTTCAGTTCGTCATGATAATCACATTTTTTGTTTTATTTACAAATATCGTCAACGATTTGGAATTGTTGCACAAGCTATTGCATCATCTTTAGATTTACCAACAGATGAATTCGTAGAAGCATATAGATCCTGGGGGATGTACTTAGATGATTTATCCTGTTGTGGACAGGAGTGTTTAACGTGTTAAATTTAGAAAAAATGCGGAGCTTTGAATGGCTAGGTCAAACACTGGCCAGCCTTTGTTGGATTGTCAGTGTGTTTGTATACGGATATGCAGATGGGAATGGATTGCAAATGTCAAATGGCGATTGGCTACAATTGGCAGCAGCATCCTGTTGGATGGTTTCCAATATTGCTTCCATACTACCTAATGGGAAGTCTTGAGATGTCTAACATACTTAATGCAGAACAAAAAGGGGAAAAAAACATCATTGAAGATGCAATAAACCTATTCAGTCAACAAATATGGTGTTGGGGAAAAGATATAGAAAAGTTAGAAGGAAATTGGTTATTGGAAATAGGCTTTGAACGGATTGAACCCCCAACAGAACGCACAAATTGTCCCAGTATTTATTCACTAGAATTTCAAGAAGGCCAACATGTCATTCTACGTGGCTTTGGTGTATTTTATGGGCATAAGGGGCATGGAGGTATTTTCCTACCTCGATACAAATTCTTACCAAGATTCACAGAAGCCTCGACTTTGAAGCATTTGCCCTGGGAAGGGAAAGATTTAGCTAAATTAGCCACTCCAACAGATACTCAGCAAATTAATTGCACCACTCTTATGATTGAGTTAATCAAATGGATACAAAGTTATGAAGAAAACATAGTCAAACAACTTGGAATAGAGTACCGCCAAGCTACATTGGCAGAATGGGATAATGGCATACGAACAATCGTCCCAGCAGAGGATATAGCCCGAGAGTGGCAATTACTTGGTATTGCTATTTCTAAAGATGGACTATACTGAATTTAACACCAACTAGGTTTACTACTTTGGTAAGAAGGCACTGGTTCACCCAAATTTAGCCAATCAGCTTGCTCGTTTAACAAATCCTGAGCAGAGCTCCTCAACAAAACAACGCATGGAAATTCTAATTCAATTTCCTCACCGGTTTGAGGATTTATCCCAATCATCATATTATTTCCATCTTGATCTACTATTGAAGTAAGATTTAACCACAATACATTATTGTCATTAGTTAATTCATATTGTGCAGTTTGTGTAACTGTAATTTCAGTTCCATTTGGTAAAGTACTCGTTGCCATTTGAATAAACTTATCTCCGTCAATTTCCCAAGTTAAAGCACCAGTTGTATCTGTACTTTGAATAGTTCCATCTTTGTTATATGTAGTAGTTGCTTCATCTGGGGTACTGTAATTATTGACCCAAGTCCCTACAATAGGATTTCCAGAAAGTAAAAAGAATACTAAAACACCTATTGCTATGGCGACAGTAACAATCCCTCCAATTAATAAGGCCCTTTTATCCTTCCAATCAAATACTTTTTTCGGGGTTGCAGCAAACCCCTGTGTTGGTATTCCCATACTTGCTTGATTTGGCGCAGGCACATTTACAGGGTTTGACACAGATTGTGCAGCCTGCATCATTTCATTTTGATCAATTTGCCCATCTTGATTCAAATCAAAATGTGGTGCAACAGCAGCAACCTGTTGTGCAGGTACCCCCACTTGAGTAGCAGCATTTGCTACTGCCGTTTGATCAATTTGTTGTGCAGGAACAGCATTTTGTGCCTGTGTGGCTGGAATCCATTCCGTTCCATTCCACATCCAGTGCCCATCATCGCTATATATCGGACCACTCATTTAAACCACCTAAAATTCTACTTTTACACCCTCACGTGCAGCTGGAACAGTTACAGTAAACATATCTCTGTCTTTTGCATTCATTGTACTTGCAACAATATTAGTAGGAATCATGTGGATGGAAGCATTCCAATTTCCAACAGTTGAGTTGTAAAATTCCCTTCTATCAGAAACTTGATTTTCTATAGACACTAACTCTTTTTGTAAATTATTAAATGAAGAATCCGCCTTCAATTCTGGATACTGTTCCGCTACAAAATTTAACCTAGGCATCAATCCAGCAAAAGTTCCTTCGGCGGCACCAATTCCCTTTACATCACCTTGTGCTAATGCGCCAGCGGCCGCTTGTCTCGCTTTCGCAAATTCCATGAACAAATCTTTTTCATGGGCAGCATAACCTTTAACCATTTCAACTAAATTAGGTATCATTTCATATCTTTGTTGTAATAATACATCAATATTTGACCAAGAACGATCCACTTCAACTCTCATTTTTATTAATCTATTATATGTCATCACATACCAAAGTAATATCAAAACTAAAAGCACAATTCCTGCAATCATTAAGGGGTCCATGGCAACTCCAAGTCAACCTACTGTTTAATGATTTAGAAGTATAATCACAGACATTAAAACCCGAGTTAAAACATAGGGGAAAATGGAAGAGATACAATGCCATCATCAGAAAGTAGAGAAAAATTGTTAATTATTTGGTTAATATTATCATCTTTTGGAATAATGTTTGCAGTACTTTCATGGATGCAAGAGTCAGATTTAATACCAGACGAGATGGGCCCTTGGAAAGGATTTTTGGCTTTACTCACAGGTTTTGTATTGTATGGGGTTGTAGCACACAACATAACTGGAGGGCCTGGCGACAAATAATTTTGATTAGAAATACAAGATCAGAAAACCGATTCTTTTATTATCTTACAATCCAATGTCATATCAATGAGAGAGCATCCCCCCAGAACGGATAAAAACAGGAAAAAACAAAGATATCTTTGGGCGAAGTATGTTGTGGAAGCAACATCAGATCCAAAAACACCATTAATTGAAGGCTAATCTGCTTTTTTAAAAATAATAAAATTAAATAAAAACACTTTCTCGCAGTGTTGAGATATATGGGAGAATCAGAATTAATTAAGAAATTAAATAATGCACTTAGCTGGGAATTACGTGCAATAAATTTGTATGCACATTACTCTGCTTATGTACAAGGAATCCAACGTTTACAATTAGCAGGTCATTTTACAGCAGAGGTAACAGAATCAATTGGACATGCAAATATTGTACGTTCAGCAATTGTAAAATTAGGGGGAGAAGCAACAACAGAAAGGAACCCCCATCCAATAGTACATACTACAGATTATATTGAAATGTTAAAACAGGCTTATGAAACGGAGAAAACAGCTGGAAAAGTGTATGGAGAAATACTTGAAACATTAAAAGATCATAATGATGATGAATTATATGATGCAATAGAAAGTATTTATTTTGCTGAATTAAGAAGCGTTGAAGAAGTAAGAATGTTACTAAATTAGCGCCTTTTTAAAATAATACCTAAAGTCATAAACCCTAGGCCTATCCCTGCTAATGTGAAAAACGCAGATGAAGTCAAACTTGCATTAGCGGAAATATCTACAGAAAGAACCTCAGTTTGCCCTAAAGTTCCCCCATTTTGCCCAACACAAGCGTACCATTCCCCAGATTCAACAAGCCAATTTATGGTAGTATCTCCAGATTGTGGGCCTCCAATTTCAAAGTCAACATTATTCCCTGAACACGTCAAAGACACTTTTGTGTTTGAATCTGGATCACATCTTTGAGCTTCTTCTATTGAAGCAACCCCCAACCAATATACACTACCTTCCCAACTTGCAGTAATTTCTAATTCTACGATTCCCGCAATGTCTGGAATCGGTAAAGGAGCCCATCCTGTCGCAGAACCCATAGGAGGTAAGGGGATTTCTTCAGTGGAATCATAAACAGTATAATTTCCAGACCCAGCAACAGCAATTAATAAGAAAATTATCCCAAGCCCCATTAACGCCTTTCCCATATACATACCTTCCTTGTAATTTAATTTAATATTTCAGCAATATACTCCAGTTCCTTTAATCCCACAGTATCCATTTGGATTTTTTGCCAAATATTGTTGATGATATTCTTCAGCATAATAGAATTGTACCCCATCTTTAATTTCAGTAGTAATCTTTCCAAATCCGTTTTCGTACAATGATTTTTGGAATTGATTAAGTTTACAAGACACAATATCTATTTGACTTTCAATTGTTGTATAAATACAAGATCTATATTGGCTACCAATATCGTTCCCTTGTCTATTTCCTTGAGTAGGATCATGATTTTCTAAAAACACCTCCAATAAAGTTTCAAATTTTATTTGACTAGGATTATAATTAATCAATACTACTTCTGAATGATTTGTAGTTCCAGTACACACCTCTTTGTATGTTGGATCTTTTATGCCTCCTCCTGCATAACCAACAGCAGTAACATAAACACCATTTAAATTCCAAAATAATCTTTCAGCACCCCAAAAACAACCCATCCCAAATATTGCAATTTCATTTCCTGGGGGAAAATCTCCCAATATGTTCACATTAAGAACATAATGAGGAATTATGCGGTCCGAAGGCCCCATAGTAAATCTCAAACAATTGATGTGTATTCTTCATCAGGCATAGATTCTGCTAATGCTAATGCCCCTTCTGCAACCTTATGTTCTGGCTTCTTAACAGCAGATACAGAAACTTCTCCAATGTCTGAAATGTATTCAGTTACTTTTTTTGCCAAACCTTTGATTTTTGAAGATCCTCCAGCTAAGTAGATATTCTTTCGGAATAATGGTTGGTATTCAGGATCTCCTCCTGAAATGATTGATTTAACCGCAGTACCTAGGTGTTGTGCTAAACCATCACATGCAGTTTCAATCAAGTCCCCAACGTCTACAGTTTGACTTTTACCTTCTACTGACAAGTCCACTAAAACTTCTTTAACATCTCCTCCAACATAAGAGCTCTTTTCTTTCCATTTACGTACCATGTCTTTTGTGATTTGTGCGCCAGTATACTTCTTTTCAATAGCACTCATTAATGATAAATCAACCCAATCTCCAGCTTCAGGTATTGTTATTTGATCATCATCTTCAGGGAAACGACCAACTATTCTAGCAATGTCTGTTGTTCCAGCACCACTATCGACAATAATTGAACCCATTAATTCTTGAATTGCAAATGCAACAGCGAAAGGTTCTGAAACAACCATTATTGCAGTTAATTTACCCCTAAGAATACTAACAAGGTTTGTTTTGTCAGTGAAAGAAATATGACTC
The DNA here is from genome assembly GCA_949514915.1 of Methanobacteriota archaeon. Lineage (GTDB taxonomy): Archaea > Thermoplasmatota > Poseidoniia > Poseidoniales > Poseidoniaceae > MGIIa-I. The sequence continues at coordinate 12,088 of CATFLP010000111.1, forward strand.
GGAGAACAAATTACACCGTACACTTCATCGTATTCATCACACCCTGCAGTATCAATTAGGTGAGTTACAAAATCTCTTGCCGCATTAAGATGGTCAGCATCATCCTGTGCAACGCCCGCAGCTAATGGCCGATATATATCACAAGCCAATCTATTTTTTAGAGCATCTTCTCCAAATAATGTATCTCTTCCTAACATATTTCTTGCAACAGGATCTTTTGGAGTTCCTACTACGGTTTCTATCGTGTGTATATCGCCTTTGCTAGTAGCAATTGTTGATTGAAATGTACCCAAATCAATACCTATGTATAATCTATCTCCCATGTATATTCACCACTCGGTTGGAGAGAGCGAAACACTTCTTATCCTTGAAGGTTAAGATTCTTCATCTTTAGCAGACGCTACCAAATCTTTCTGTTTCTTCCACATAACTATGGCAGAAATAAGCATGATAAGTGAAAGTAGAATCCACATAGAAAACACCCCATTTAATAGTAAATTCGTAGATTTTACTTCTACTTCATCACAATACCCATGTAGTTTTAACAAGTCAAAATTCTTTAATGGTAACGAGAGCGTGTGCCCATCTTCTTTATTTTCCAAAGTCAAATAGATAATTTGCCCGATTTCAATTTTCTGTTCCCAAGATTGATTTAATTCCAAAGCAGAAATGGTCAAATTACCATCATCATAAATTATGGCATTATTTCCAATATTAAAATCAATACTCCCTGTAGTGTCGACACCCATAACCCAGTAGTTTTCACTAGAACAACTCATTGTAGTATTATCTAGATTCCAACTGTTATCAACAATATTTACAAAGGCGTGCTCTTTAGATTCACTTAATAAAATCAATAAAGAATCATCTGAAACATCTCCTCTTATAGTCAAGAGGTTTTCATTATTATCAGAGTAATCAAAACTTAAGGAGGGCAATTCCTTAATTTGAAATTGCGGAATTAAATGTTTAACAACCAATATTCTATTAGAGCCCGTATTTTCTGTCCAAGACCACTTTAATTCCATGAATTCAATATCTTTTGGAACATGAATAATTTCACTCATAAAAAGCTCACAACTTTGCCATGCATGACTTTCAAATTGGAACTCACAAGAAAGCCGTTCGGGTACAACTCCTCCTTCCCCCCAAGGAATCTCCCAATCAGAAAGATCCCAATACATTTCCACTGCAACAAAATCTGAATTATAGTTTTCAGCGACCCAAGCTCTCCAGTCCTTAAGTGGCTCGGGCGCTTCTAAGCGCTTAGAATCCAGATTAAATGTTATGTGATTTCCTTTACAATCAGTTAATGCAGGAGGCCACCAAATACCCCGCAAACTCCATTCTCTTCTACTTGAATTTACACCAGTTAAAGTTTCATTTTCAGTTGAACACAGAGGAATATCGATCCCTTCATTTAGCGTTTCAAACCCAAACGGGCTATTCGACAAATTAGCCGAAATATTACGCGGTGCATCTATGTCTAATTCCACTGCTAAATTACCAGGATTGTTTGTGAAATTCCAATTAAGAGATTTTGCAGACTCAAAATTTATTTGTTCAAAAATACCTCCAGCACCAACATATGTATACCCTAATACATGCTCAACTACAATATTTTCAAAACCTCCCCCACTTAATTTTACCGGTTGCTCCTCGCCTATGCCTTTAATTGACAATCCAAACCCAAGGCGGTCCCCTTCAATGCCAATACTGCCAGGATTGTTGCCAATACCGATATAACTTCCCTTAACAATTACATGAATCCAATCAACTCCAGCCAAATCTTCAAGATTCAAATTAATACCAATCGTAGTTTCATTTTCTGCTGAAGACCCTCCCGGATCTACTGAATATAATCTTGAAAAGCCATCTTCTCCTAGATCATTTCCATATGCAATTCTTCCGTCAGAAGTAACAATGGAAATCTCTAATTCGTCTACTAGATAAGGCTCTGGTTTTGCTAACCAAGATAATCTTGCCTCAATATCTTCTTCTCTATTTATTGTAAAATTCCACCTTATTTCTTCACCAGTAGATAAAAAAGGCCCCCTGGCTCCTGAACCATCCCATGAATTTTGAGTCAAGGAGTTAAGAGGAGTTATATTATTTTCAATTCTTGAATCTGTAAAAGCGCTCCAATCTCCATCATATTGGTAACTGTCCCAAATCCAAACATTATCAATTTTTGAGTTATTATTTTCAAAAAAATCCTTAGGAAGTATTTCTGAAATATTTAATACACCCCAACCTTGTTCTGAATCTGGGATATTTGAGTTAGAAAGAGAAGTAGTGGCTAATGAAAGGAGCGCTTTCATTAAAGGGCCACTAGGAGTAAACCCTTCACTATTATTACTATTGTCATTTGTGTTGAATAAGCCTTCTTCCACCATTTGTTGTATTATTGCTGCACCAGAAGCCGCAATGGGGGTTGACATAGAAGTCCCCGTTAACGAATAAGTATCATTATTCAATGAATTGACTACTCCATCACTTTTCGCAGAGACAATATTTTTACCTGGTGCCACCAAAAAGATCCCCCTTGTACCTAAATTTGTAGGGCCTACACTAGAAAAACTCAACATTTCCAAATTTTCATTTTTAGTTGTTGAGCCAACAGCTATTACATTTCTTGCATTTGCAGGCTCCATTAATTGGCCCCCAGAATTTCCAGGCGCTACAAAAATTAAACTCCAAGGAACTTCCCTCCCCCATCCATCAAAATCCCCTGAACGTTTGGTGTAATTTACTTCATTATCACCCCAAGAATCAGAATGGATTAATGCTCCATTTTGGGCAGCTTCTAAAAATAATATATCAACATTTTCGGGAACTTCCCATCCATTTTCACTTACAACATCTTGTACGAGAAGCCTTGAATTATATGAGAGAGAGCTACCTTCTCCAAGCTCCCCATTTATCCAATTACAAGATAAACTACCAGCTATATGAGTTCCATGACCAAAATCAGAATTATTGGAAGAATCCCATGAGTCAATGGTAGTGTTTAGTAACTGAACTTTACGATGCGAATCGCCAGGAGTTCCCATAGTATCAACACTGTCTCTAAAGCAAGCATGATCTAAATCAATTCCAGTGTCCGCAACAGCAATTAAAACACCTTCGCCATTAAGTCCGCGCTCCCATAATTCATGATTTGTTAAAGAACCAGACTCAATTATTGAAGCTGCAACATCATTTCTTGCATATGTTACTTTTACTTCTTCTATTTTCCAAACCCCGTCAATTTCCAAGTCTTTAGGTATTAATCCAGTAATTTCAAACGATTCAGGCATGCTTCCGACCGTTTTAAGCGAAGGGTAATTTAGAATTTGAATAGGATATTGTTTCAAGGATTCTAAAACTTGAATAACTCCACTAGTTGGCAGGTGTGGCTCTAATAAGACACGAAATTGTGAAAAATATAAACTATCAAATAGGTTTACATGATTTTTATCTTTAACTTCAAGAATTTTATAATCTATATTATTGTATAATTGTGAATTCAGTGATTCGGACCATACTAGTATTTTATTTTTTGAAATTTGCCTTAATGGAGTTAGACCATCTTTTTCCAAAGTAATCCAATCTGCATATGTGAGATCATGCTCGAATTCAATTTCTAATTCTGAACCCAAAAAAATATCATTTGAGATAATAATTTCATTATTGGAAAATGCTGAAACAGGTATTAAAATTAGTAACAACATGCTCGTAATAATCACAGGAGGATACTTCCCCATAAGATGGCGTATAAGCCAACTCATTTCAGGCTTGTTTAAAATTTAACACACTTTTTGACCTATTTCAAACAAATCTTCGCGCCAACGCGTTTAAGATAGTTTGACAAGTCGGAGGGGATATGAAGGCATACAGAGTTACTGGAACCTTGCCCCTAGGAGACGGCGCACAAAAATTCACACAAGATGTTGTTGCCGCATCTACTACAGAAGCAGAACATAAAGTCCTCTCGACATTAGGAAGTAGACACAAACTCAATAGAAGGCAAATATTCATAGATTCCAATAAAGAAATTAAACCCAACAAATCAAAAGATCCTAAGGTGATCAATCAATTTAGAGAAGAAATTGCCGCATCTTCAGAGGAAGAATAAAGTTATACGAACATCAAACAAATCAAAAAGGTGATTTGGTGAATAGGGATGAATTAAAAAACATCTCCCAAATGAGAGATTTAAATCATCAAAAAATTTCACAAATCGAAGAACAAATTAGCAAACTCGATCAAGTAATACAAGAACACGAATCTGTATTTCGTAGCTTAAAACAACTTGGAAACATTGGAGATAATGAGGGCATGGTTCCTATAGGTGCAGGCGTACAAATCCCGATTAAATATACAAACGTAACATCTACAATAATTGATATTGGAAGTGGAATACATGCTGAGAAATCTGTCGAAGAAACGATAGAATTAATTGCCAAAAGAATTGATGAATTGAAAGTACTAATCGATCAATTAGTAGAAGAACACGCATCTACCACTAATTCAATCAAAGAATTAACAGGAAAATTAGAAGATGCAATAAATTTACAACAATCTCAAATCAAAGAACCAAAAATTTCTGAAGATACAAATTCTAAGGAAGCAAAATCTTCGAAGAAGAAAAGAAGAAGGTTTGGTGGAGAATTAACATTAGATGATTAAGGTGATTAAATGGGACTATTTGACAAATTTAGAAGAAAAGTTAAGACAATTGCTGAAGAAACAGATGCTGAAGAATTAACAGAAGAAAGCCCAGTTGAACCCCTCTCACCATCACCATTAATTCAGAATGAATTAAAACCAATTCAGAATGAATTAAAAGAAATAGAAGTTATAGAAACCCCTCCCTCCGAATGGGATGAATGGGAATCAGAGAGTGATGAGGAGCCAGAAGACCCTTGGAAAAAACTCTCAAAAAAAGAACGTAAAAAATTAAAAAAAGAAGCTAAAAAAGCAAATAAAGTACAAAAACAAAGCACAAAACCAAAAGGCTCTAAAGTTGATTTGCAAATGATGCGATCTACTACAGGGAGACAATTGATTAAAGTGGAACAAGCCCCAAGAGGGTCCGTCGGCGCAAAAAATATAGAATTTGGCGACGGAAAAAACATTCAAATTGATTTAGGCGGAGGAGTAGTAGAATCTGGAGGAAGAATGATTAAAGAGGGTAAGGCACTAAATGCATTACTTGAAGAAATTGAATGGGCTATGCTTGAATCTGATATTAGTAGTGCAGCAGTATCTGATGTATTGGGATTAATGCGAGGAAGCCTAATAGGGAGTAGATTAAGAAAAGGTGCTAATTTAGCTAAAGTAATCGAAGCAACAATTAAAAGGGCCTTACAATCAATTTTAAGGGCAGATTATTGGGATTTTGAAGCAACAATTGAAAAATACATTTCAGAAGGGGACAAACCAGTCATAATAATGCTTGTAGGGGTTAATGGTACAGGCAAAACAACAACCACAGCAAAGATAGCTTACAAATTGAAGAATAAAGGATATACTGTTGTGGCAGCAGCTTCAGATACATTTCGTGCTGGGGCAATAGAGCAATTAGAAGCACACATGGATCGTTTGGAAATAAAATGTATTTCTAGCCAAAGAGGAGGAGATTCTGCAGCTATTGCAAGGGACGCAATTTCACATGCAAAGGCCAAAGGAGCAGACGTAGTATTGGTCGATACCGCAGGGAGAATGCAAAATAAAACCAATTTAATGAACGAATTACAAAAAGTACACAGAGTCACAAACCCACATTTGGTACTATTCGTAGGGGACGCATTAGCGGGTAATGATGCGGTCGAGCAAGCAGCAGAATTCTCTAGAGTGTTAACATTTGATGGCGCAGTATTATCAAAAATGGATACAGATGCAAAAGGAGGCGCAGGATTGTCTATAGCGCATGCTACAGGCAAACCAATTGTATTGGTGGGGACAGGCCAGGAATATACAGACCTTCACCAATTTGATCCGGAATGGCTTTTAGAACAATTATTTGAGTGATAATATGCAAAAACATTATGATAGTTTAGAAAAGATGCATTTGAAGTCCCCAATTAATGATTTAATAAAATCTAAAATAAATATAAGCCAAGGAAAGTCTCAAATAAATTTCAAAAATTCCCCTTCTATGAGGTCTGCATTAGATAATATTCATAATGCATACATATTCATGGGATTAGAAGCAGCAGCGTTTTTTGCGGCCAATTCATTGATTGAAGATGTTTTAGTATCAACCAAATCATTTGAAATTATTTTTTCTAAACCAACAAATAGTGAGGAATTAATAGCTAAAGGTATATTTGAAGAAAAATCAATGGGTAATTATATTATTTCTGCAGAACTTTTTGATCTTAATGAAAAATTAATTGCGAAGGCAAAAGGGGTTTTTAGAAGAAGTAAAAATTTATTAGAAGATATAAAAAATTATCAATGACAAGTATTTCCCTAGGAAAAAAGGTGGTATTAAATGTCTGAAGAAGAATTTTTTACAAATGAAGACTCATATCGTTTTTTTCAATTAGTTCATATGTTTCAAAGAACAGTAATGATGAATTTAGGATTAATGGAATATGAGGGAGAGCGTTTTTACGATTTAAATGAAGCAAAAGAAGGAATAGAACTTTTGAGAATGTTACAAAAGAAAACTGCAGGAAATTTAGACGAAAAAGAGACCCAAATTTTATCTGGAGTGATTTCCGAAGTTCAGATGGCATTTGTCAGCGCCCCTGAAAGAGAAGAGGAATACAAAAAGAATAAACAAGAAGAAGATAAAATAAAACAAGCTTTTACAAATCCAAAAGAAGGTCCTGCCGAAACAATTCTTGAAGAGGAATAATTAAGCGGACATTTGATGAACAAAGAATTCTTCCCCCGTGATGAGTTGAATGGGATTAGTCACAGATGTTGATGATGAAAATGCACCAATTATTCTGTTAGTTGACAATAATCCTATGTCAAGAAGGAGAATAGAACAATCATTGAAAACTAAAGAGTTTATTTTCATTAGTTGTGAAGATGGAGATAATGCAGTAGATGTTTATTCTGATAATATGCCCGATTTAGTGATAATGGCATTAGATATACCAAGTATGGATGGTCACGTTGCTGCTTTAGAAATTAGAGAAGTAGATTCTGAAGCTAGAATCATATTTCTTGCCCCAGCAAGATTAGCAAAGTTAGCAGAAGATGCAGCATATTCTGCAGGAGCAGTTGCTTGGATTCAAAAACCAGTAACAGCAACATTATTCGATGAAGTATGGGATCAAGTATTGGGACCAATTCCAGCAGCACCTGGGTTAGAAGATTTAGATAAACTATATCCCGAAAACCTAGATTCAAATAATGATCAATTACCCGAACTTGGAGGCTTACCTCCACTAGGTGATTTACCTCCACTAGGTGATTTACCTCCACTAGGTGATTTACCTCCACTGATTTCCTCTGCTCCTGAACCTATTTCTACAGGCAATGAGGCAATAGAAAAAACAGCAAAAAGTTTGAAAAAGAAAGCATTTCTTTTAACTTTTATATTGTTTAGTGGGCTTGTAGGAGGCTTTTTATGGAGTATTTTTGGAGATATTCCGTATCTATAACTTTCTAGTAGTGTCTTCATTGATTACAATATAAGGATAAACAATACTTCCTTGAGGGACTTGAAATACACTTTCAATTTTTAATCCAGGATCGGTTAGTAGCGATTCATCAGAATTAATTAATTTTTTATTAATTAGATTTTGTTTTTTAAAATAGAAATACCAAGTAATAAAAATTAGACACAAGATACCAATGGATATTGAAATGATGGCTAGCATAATTATTCACATCTTTGAAGTAAAGCATTCCAACTGATATCTGCATATTTTTTAGCGGCATCTTTGGGGTTTTCTGCATTGTATATGCCACTTCCAACTATGATTGCATCAGAACCAGAGAGTATTGCTTCTTTTGGGTCTCCGTAACGTTGTCCAAGCACCGCTTCATTTACATTTATGTTAACTCCTGGCGTCCATATCATTTTTCCCTGTCCAACTTTTTTTCGTAACTCACTTAATTCATTTGGTCTACTCCCATTACCGATAAAGCCAAAACAAGTGGAATGAGATTTTCCAATTTCAATTACAGAGTCTGTATACCCAGGCAACTCTAATAAATTCCCTTCACTACTCATTTGAGCTAAAACTAGAACACCACCCTTTCTATTGACTTCTGACCATGCTTCATGAATCCCATCTAATACAGAACTACCTGAAATTAAGTGTGCAGTAATTAAATCAGCCCATTCTCTTGAATTGTACACTCCTCCCATTTGCTTTTTTGCGATCTTTCCAATATCTCCGTGTTTCCTATCTTCAAAAATAAGCAAATCTTTCTTTTTTGCTTTAGTAATAAATTCATTCCAAGCATCCTTTGACCAATCATCAATTAAATCTACATGTGTTTTTAATGCTGAAATGTAATCGCCCACTTCTTCAATTAAATCATTTAATTCTCCCATGTTATTTTTATCAGCAGCAAGAACAACCAAACTTTGTTTATTACAAGCTACTTCCATATATTTTCTTGCAATAGGCTGCTCGCAATTTAACCAGCGTTCTCCCCATATTGTTGCAGGGCTCATTGACCATTGGAGAAGGTCTTAGCAATCAAGATTGGGGTAGTTTTGTTTTTTGTTTTAGAGGAGGAGGTGCAGGAATATTTACTCTATTTCTAAACTCTGGGCGCCTCATAGATTCAACGGATGTTGCCCCCATTACTAACCATTTTTTGTAGTCTTCAGTTCTATTGTTCCATGTCATTTCTTCCATTTTTTGTACGGCTTTTTTATCTTCATTATGAACACGATTAACTATTTTCCGAACTTTTGATAATTTTTGTCTTTCTTCAGAATTTCTTAATTGGACAATCAATCCCACAGCAAATAATCCAGCACATAGTAATGTATTTGGTTGGGTGGATGAGATGTCGGGAAAAGAGACTACTCCATCTGTAACGAATTGCAATCCCAGTGCAAGACAAGCAGTACCAGCAGCAGCACCCGCTAATGCTGCAATTAATTCTCGCGCTTTAATTGTGATTATGTATGTAAAAGCAACACCAACTACTGCAATAATTGTAAATGTTTGGTCATCTAAATTGCTGCCAATACCCATATTATCTCCAGTTTCTTTTAGCCATAACATCAGAAGATAAACAAGTTTTGATGCTGAAGTTCTAATTGAATTCCTCCATCCTAAGGCACTCATCCCCCCAAAGAAAATACCTGCTAATATTTTAATCGCTAAAAATAACATTGGCTGACTACTAGGAGAATAACCATCTACAAACATTGGAACAAGATCTTCTGCGAAATTAACTACCATTACGCCAAACATAAATCCTGTAGCACCAAATACAGCAACAAGATATTTATTTCCAAAAAATAGTAATATTGCACCCATTATTATTAGGGAAACCGCACCAATCATAATTCCAGATGCCTCAAGGGTCTCCCAATCGGGCAGTGTCATATTTACTCCGTTCTTTAGCAAACATATGATGCTTATTGGTAAAACAAACTAATTTTGTATGATAATTTTGAATAATCATCATTACGTTAGGGCTTTATCTAAGTTATTTCTAAGTATGTTTGAGGAGAATGAAGACTGCAATAGCGCCTTTCTTAATTTTGTTAATTTGTAGCGCTTCACTTTCTGGTTGTTTTAGTAATGAAGAAATTACAAGTATTGAAGAACCATTTAATTACCCATCAATTTGGGAAAGACATTTACTTGAATGGAATATGTCCCATTCTCATACATTTGTACTTGAAAAGGGACCTCATACAGCACTTGAAGTTCAAGAAGCCACAATTGAAGTTGACACTTCAGGCGTTTGGGAAGGAGGCCCTTCTTCTGCGGAAGTGCATCTCTCATACTGGCTTCCTTCAAATACAGAATTAGGAGAACAAGTTCCAGTAATTGCGGTTATTAGTCCATATTTTTCATATGGTCAACCTGGGTCTGAATCGACGCCTACTAATGTAGTGGGAGGGGGGCGAGGAGAATTCATTTACGATAATTTCATTCCACATGGTTATGCTTTTGCCCAAGTTGCAGTATTTGCAACAGAGGAAAGTACTGGCTGTTTTGATTATCGTGGTGACGGAGAAGGACTTAGCATAAATACAGCAGTTGAATGGTTAGGTACACAAAATTGGAGTAATGGTAATGTTGCAATTTATGGCAAATCTTACGAGGGAGCAACAGCGTGGGAAGCAGCAGCTCAAGGAAATGATCATTTGAAAACAATAGTGCCAATTTCAGGGACTACTGCATTAGCGCCTTTGCTTTACAAAAACGGTAGTGCAGAAGCAAGAAGCCAAGTAATGCATAGTAATTATGGAGGAAGTATACTAGATTATGATCAAGATGATGTAGATAATTTATGTGGAGACGTATTCGAAGGTTTTCTTGCAGGACCTACAAGGTATGTTGGAGGAGAATTGGATCCGTATATGGATAATTATTATGATGAAAGGAGCCATATAGACAAAGCATTGGGAAAATATAATGGTAGCATTTATTGGGTTCAGGGATTACAAGATTGGAATGTAGATCCTCACCAAGTTTTCGGAGGCCCCCCTGGAGTAAATTGGTATCAAGAATATATTGACAATGGTTATGATGTAAGGGGGATGATTGGACAGTGGGAACATAATTACCCAGATCAATGGAGTAAGCATAATGCACAGGACTCAGGATATGGGGGCGAAGCAATACATAATATGACAAGATGGGATTGGGCACAGGATCTTTTTGAATGGTTTGAATATTATCTAAAAGGAATTGGGCCAAAACCAGATTTAACAACGCAGGTTCAAAGAAATGATGGGGAATGGCGAATAGAAGATACCTGGCCACCATTAGACGTTGAAAGATTGTCCCTAAGTCTGAGTGAATGTAGTAATAGTGGAGCATTTACAGGAGGAGGGGCACCAGTAGTAGGAGGTGGCCAAACTGTTACTATAGAATGTCCAGAATTAAGTACAACTGACATTCACATTTCAGGTTTAACATCATTACATATTCCAGCCATACCGACATTTGATGGCGGCCAAGTATTTATTGAAATGCAAGATCTTGAAACAGGATTAAGATTAGGACATGCGACAATGGACGTTAGGTATCATGCAGGAGGATATGATGCACAAACCGTAGTTCCTGGGCAACAGATTACACTTTTGATGGAATTTCAAGCAATTGATGCAATATTACCTGCAGGGCACGGATTGAAATTTATCTTATCTGAACAAGGAGAAGATTATCTTGCGCCCGCCTGCGGTACTGCTTGTACAGTTCATGTTTTACCTTCAATGTCAACACTTGAAATTCCAATAATCATTCGTGATGGCGGTAATGTACTCATTACCCCCCAAATAGAGGAAGAATGAGGGCAAAAAATGATACCATTAATTATAGGCATTTTAACGGGTTTCTTCCTATCTTTTGGGATGATACTTTTCAGAGTTTTTAATGGGTCATCAATTTATAGTGCCATGTTTTTTGAAGCTTGGCAAATATTAGAAATTGCATTATTTATTAGGCCAATTCATTTTCAATTTTTCATATTATCCTTTTTATTATTAGGGGGCGTAATATACCTAATAAATTATTTAAAATTAAAGAGTAAAATTCCAAATTTAAATAAATATTTATCATTTATTGGGTATGCGTGTTTAACATATTTTATTTGTGAAACCATACAATATTTTTTAATGAATGAATTATTTTATCAAGGAGTATTCAATACAGTACCTTTTTTCTTAGGTTATTCAATATTATTTTCTTCAATAATTATTTATCTTTCAAATAATAATATTAATCTGAATTTTGACAAAGATCAAATTTTAAAATGGTTAAAAAGTAATATTTCAAAACTTATTTTTCCATTATTTGCATTATTTTTAATTTTACCAAATATGACTGCAATGATGGGAATTCTTCCAGAACCTCCACAAATTAATGAAGGAGAATTTGGGAATTTAGACGGAAAATATCCAGTTTATGAAGTAAATTATCATTCAATAATCCCCAATGAAACTTATGATGTAATGATCGATGAAGAAAAAGAAAGAGAGTGGCTTGTAAGAATTTATTTGCCAGGCTTTAAGGAACTAAATATAGAAAATAAAACAGTTCCTGTTGCAATATTTATGCATGGTTTTGCCGAATACGAACCAGACCAATTTATGGACATGGTTAATTCAATAACTAATAAAGGGAATATCTGTATTTACATTCATTACCCCTCATATTTTGAGATTCCAGATAGTAAAAGGCCAGAACTAATTCGTGAAAAGGGTGGAGAAAATTGGCCAGAGATGACTTATCGTTACAAGTTAATTATTCCAGAATTAAATCGTATTCAAAATATAATTGAGAATAATTCTGAACCAGAAATATATTCAGAAATAAAAAATATTATTGGAGAAAACGAAATATCATTTTCATATCTTTGGCTTGGGGGAATGAGCCTTGGAGCAGGAATGTTGCCTACATTAACAACACATGCTATTGAAAATAATTGGGGAGATTCGGAATTTATTATCAATGGAGAAGTTCCTTCAGTATATTCTACATATCCCGAATATTATGGTAATTTAACAGGGCTTCCAGATCATACTATTATCAACATACTAAATGCTGATGAAGACCATGTTGTGCCTAGATGTTCAGGAAAATGGATTTTTGAACGATTATTTACTAGGGATGGTGCTGGGGAATTAAATGATTCACAAGCGCAGTATATTTTGGTAAATTCAGATCGTAAGGGCTTCCCAAGGCTAGTAGCTACACACTATTTATCGGCAAAAGCAGTACATGACGAACTTTCAGATCAGACTGTGTACAAAAGATTTGACGCACAATCCACTTTCTTATTTGCAAAGGCAAATTTAGATTATGATTCATCTTCGAATGCTTTACCATATTTTACTAATCCAGAAAAAATAATGGATGTCGGACAATGGTCAAATGGTGATTTAGTAAATCCCCCAAAAGTTACTAATGATCCATTAGGGATACGAGGAACAACAGAATTAAATTGTCAAGATTAGAATTTATGAAGAGAGGTCGCTCCACAAACTCTACAGTATATTTTCACACCTTCAAGTCGGGGAGGAATCCCACTAATGTCAATTTTATTCCCACAAACAGAACATTTTGCTTTGGCTACCATAAACTCCCCTAAGTCAACCCACATAGTATTCTAATAAAAACCTTGTAATTTATTCCCATGTTTTCTGAAAAGAAATCCACCTTCTTTCTGCGGC
>CATFLP010000112.1 GCA_949514915.1 Methanobacteriota archaeon
GTTTCTTAATCTTAGGTTCTTCTTTTGCCTTAGGTTCTTCTTTTACCTTAGGTTCTTCTTTTACCTTAGGTTCTTCTTTTACCTTAGGTTCTTCTTTTAAATCATGTTCTTTTTTGGATTTTTCTAACTGCTCTAATTTTTGTTTTTCCAACTCTTCTTTTGCTTTTCTTTTTTGCTGTGCTTCAAGTTGCGCTTCTCTTATTTTTTTCCTAATGGCTTCGTTTTGTGCCTGACGTGAAGTGTCTTGTTGAGTTTTTGTAGGTCCTTGTCTTTGTTTTTGTACTTTTTTCTGAGGCCTACTTGACGCGTCACGTGCAAACGGATTAAATGGTTCATCCCTTTTACGTCGTGCCAAATTATTCCTCCATTATGAGCCTCATAAGTCTCCCAATTAACACTTACCATTATTTTAGGTCCATAATATTGGAGTTTGGTCGGTTCTTAAATATTGCAAAACCGAGCTATTGCTAATATCCGTGATATCATCATGCTTCAAATGCAATTTCCCTAAAACTGCAATCATTGAGCCATTATCAACACAAAACTTTCTTTCTGGAACGAAACTTTTTGCATTTCTTTCCAATGCCATAACCTCACTCATATTTCTTAAACGTGAATTGCAAGCAACTCCTCCTCCAAGCAATAGTTCATTTTTTGAAGTATGCGCTAATGCTCTTTCAGCAACTTCCACACAGGCAGCAAACGTATGTTCTTGAATACTCCAGCAAACTGCACCTAAAGGAGCCCCTCTTTTTATGAGATTACATGCTGCATTAAGTACTCCAGAAAATGCTAAATCCATTCCTTGTACTGCATATGGCAATGAATAATCTGCTAATTTTGATTCGGGGTTATTTTCTATCCACTCTTTAGCTAAAGATTCTATTTTTGGTCCACCAGGGAAAGGTATTCCTTGCTCTCTTGCAAATTTATCCAACATATTTCCAATACCAATATCAAGAGTTTCACCTAATACTCTATATCTCCCATCCATCTTAGCAATAATTTGAGTATTTCCTCCAGATACGTACAACAATACTGGATCATCACATCCACAAGTCTTACGGCCAACTTCTATGTGTGCCACACAATGATTTACCCCTATTAATGGAACGTCCCATTTTTGAGAAATAGTTCTTGCAACAGAAGCTCCAATTCTTAGACATGGACCTAATCCTGGACCTTGTGAAAAAGCAACCCCTGCGAAATTTTTTGATTCTAATTTATTCGATTTTAGTAATTTTTGAAGCACATCTGCTGCTTTTTCTGCATGATGATCTGCAGCCTCCCTAGGATGAATACCACCCTTTAATGGCCTAACAGCAACTGAAACTGAATCTAAAGGGTAACCATTAGAATCTGCAAGACCAATAGAAAATGTATGTGCCGTAGATTCAATTCCTAAGATATATCCCTCTCGATTTATTTCCAAACTTTCACCTCTGCCCTGATTGTCCGGAAGTGGTGTACCTTTTCATACATGATGCTTGTCGAGGAACATGCGCCACCTAGTTATCGGCATAGGAGAGTTGGTGCATTTAGATAATGGCAAAGAAGACCTGATTTGTGGAGAAGATATGTCAAATGAAGAACATCTAATCTCAAAAGGATTAGCCATATTGATAGAAGATAACATAATTTCAAAAATTAAACCAGAAGAAGAATTAATTGAGGAATTTCTACCATCATTTAATCGAAAAATTGAAAAATCAACAAAAATATGTATGAATAAGATTAATGATACACTTGTAACTCAAGTTGGCAGAAATTCAATAATCCCAGGATTAATTGATAGTCACACACATCTTTTATGGGATGGCGATCGTTCAAATGAAGTAAGTTTGAGAATGAAAGGTATGAGCTATAGTGAAATTTCCAAAGCAGGAGGAGGAATCACATACACAGTAAATGAAACAAGGAAATCAACTGATGAAACTCTTGCTAAACTTGGAAAGGAACGGCTAAAAGAAGCATTAAGAAATGGCACTACAGCACTTGAAGCCAAATCAGGATATGGCCTAACAACAGAATCAGAATTAAAACTAACATCAATAATGAACGATTTATCAATAGATGAAACAAATCCTTCTATAGACATCACATGGATGGGAGCACATGATATTCCGAAAGGAAAAGAAAAAGCAGATTACATTGAAGAATTGATTAATAAACAAATACCCGAGATTACATCACAAGGTTATGCAAGAAACTGTGACGTTTTTTGTGAACCTGGCTGGTTTACTATTGAAGAAACTGAAAGGATTATCGAAAACGCATCTAATTCAGGACTATCAATAAGGCTACACGTAGATGAATTTAAAGACGGAGGTGGGGCAGATTTAGCAGCTAAAAAAGGTGTAGATACTGCTGATCATGCACTTTATAGTAACGATGATGCTAGAGAAAATATGTCAAAAGCAAATGTAATCCAAGGATTTCTACCTGGGGCTCCATATACTATGGGATTAGATAAATGGCCACCAATCAAGCAATGTATCGAAAACAATCAACCATGGACAATTGCAACAGACTTTAATCCGAATTGTAGGATTCTTAGCATTCCTTCAATTGCTTCAATATGTGTACAAAAATTAGGTATTAATCCCTTGGCAACATTATGTGCCGCCACTAGGAATGCTGGGATTTCAGTATTACACCGTACCGAAAAACCACACGGAATAATAAAGGAAGGATATGTTGCAAACATGAATATACTAAATGGAGAAAAATGGGAGGGTTGGTGTTTACAGCAAGGATCCTCTCCATTCAAAGCAACTATACTTGAAGGTTCTACTGTAATTCATACAATCACCTAATTAAATGACTTTTAAAATAAAAATAAAATGAAATTATATAAAATAAATATTCAGTGATTACTATGTTGATGGAAACTATCGTATGCTCGGCGAAAAAAGGAAAAGAACAAAGATTAAAGAAATTATTAGATACAAGAGTTGCATTTAGAAAACGCTCAAAGCGATGTAAACAAGCGTGGGTCTGTAAGTCAGCTGACGGCTCTGGAACTTTTTTAATTCAAGCAATTTACCTAAATGAAGAAGCATGGAGAAAAATTTCTGAAGGAATCCAAACACAATTAGATCCAAAGGACGGCGGCATTGAATCTTACCTAAATGGCCCTCCGCTTGTAGGTATGTTCATTTATGAAGAAGAAAAATAACAATATCGTAGTAGAGTGTTCCAAAGAAGAGGTACTATTGGGCGCATAATGTATATTATACGCCACAAACACCAAAAATAATATTCAAAAAACATCTTATGGCAGTTTTAGAATCGTACGCAGTACGGCGTTTTTATTGATTTTAATTACTTCTAATTGCAGTTTTTTTGAAATTTGGCATCAATCACCCCTAATAATCACAGATTTATTCAGATAAGTATGAAATATTCATAATCCTTTTTTGCCTCACAGTGTTTGGGGAGAGTATGGTGGAATATCAGGGGTTCTGTTTGAAATGTAAAAGTTATGGCGTGATTAGTAATCATCAAATTCACACAATGAGTAATGGAAGAAAAAGAGCTGCAGGAACTTGCTCCAAAGAAGGATGCACAGGAAAGATTTCTAAAATCATCGGATAAGACAAAACCGATTTTGATAAATAGATTTGAAAGTTGCATACAATATATCGGGCTCGTGGTCTAGGGGTTATGACGTCGCCTTGACATGGCGAAGATCGCCAGTTCAATTCTGGCCGAGCCCATTCTTCAATATTCATTAATATTCAAATAATATCAATAATAATATTATTAACGTTTTATTCTTCTTCTGGTTGAGATACAGAAGTTTGTTTTTCGAGAGAATTTACTTTTGAGGAATCTAAAGGTTCTTCTTCGTCAAAACTAAAATCAGTACTACCTCCACTCCATGAAATAGTATTGTCTTCAATTTCTATTTCTTCTAATCCATCATCTGGGATTTCAGAATGTGGATTTAAACTATACATTCCTGGATCTACAGGCTTAACTTTGGTAGTTGTTTTCCTAGGGACGTGTACTTGGGTTCTTTCAGCAAAAATTTCTGCATCATGGAAGATTCCACACTCTGGACATCTAGAAACATTTTTTGGATGGATTGCTGAACAAGTAGGGCAAATCTCTTTGTCTTGAAATAAATCTAAAGGATCTTCTTTCATTGTCATCAGTCCAGGAATAAACTGTCTTGAGGAACTATTACCTCTTCACCTGTTTCTTCATCCTTAACTACAACTTCATCATTATCATCATCAAACTCTATAATCTCTCCGTAAAATTCCTCTACATCTCCATCATCGTGTTCAATAGATACACCAACTCTAGACCCTACATCAATCTCATCATCTTCTGAATCTTCGTCATCTGAATCTTCGTCATCTGAATCTTCGTCATCTGAATCTTCATCTTCTGAATCTTCATCTTCTGAATCTTCATCTTCTGAATCTTCATCTTCTGAATCTTCGTCTTCTGAGGAATTAGCCTCTGATTTTTTAATTTCAATGATTCTAGGCTTCCATCCTCTTGCCAACAAATACATGCCTAATGAACCACTAAACATAAGAATGCTAACTAGTAAAATAAATGTGTTGAAATGGAACGACATTCCTGTATCACCAGAAGTATCCCCTTCAGCAAGTCCAAAGTGTTGTAAGAGCATCACTGTTCTTGATTCTGCAGCAGTTGTTGCATCTCCATCCATGTCTATAGGCATCCCAACAAATTGATTTACAGCAGTACCAATTAACAAGATTCCAAACGCAGCTAACATTAATGGGAAGATTACATCGATCCATTTTTTACTTGATAACCTTGTTTGCATATCTGTTGGGAAATCAGCATCTTCAGGGAAAATTTGTGACATAAATCCTTTCTTAGATGTAATTGAATCTTCTTCTTCTGAATCATCATCATCATCATCATCATCATCATCATCATCATCTGATTCATCTTCTGAATCATCATCATCTGATTCTTCTTCTGATTCTTCTTCTGATTCTTCTTCTGATTCTTCTTCTGATTCTTCTTCTGCTTTTGCTTCAGCTTCTTCCTCTGCTTTTGCTTCAGCTTCTGCTTCTGCAGCAGCCTTCTTTTCTTCTGAATAACTTGTATCCTCTGAAACTAAATCTAATTCGCCATCACCATCAACATCATCAATACCAATGAACATTATGTTGCATCTCCAACACTGCTTTGAAGACAATAAATTCATTGCACCACAAGCAGTACATTCACCCATTGGTTCTGTATTTAATCCTGAAAATGATACCCCGCAATCATCGCAACTTTTCGAATCCATAGGCAATAGTGATCCGCAAGCACCACATGCCGCCATTTGTTCTTCATCTTTTGTAGAAACAGCCTCATCAACCATGTCAATCTCACAGGACGATGCATATTTCAGTTATAATCCTACTTAATTTCGAAGAATTTTAAAAACCTTAAAAAATGCCGAAATATAGGAGATTCTTGCGAATCTGTCAAAAGCCTTCTTTGTACGGGGGTAAATATCTATGAAGATTGAAATTCCAGAAGAGGGGAGAGTGGGTAGCCTAATTACTAATTCAGTTAGAGAAAGTTTTAGTCATTTTTCTAGCCAAATTTCCGAATCTGAAAATCTAATAATTATTACAAGACTATCCCCTCGGAGATTAATTAGACATATCCAATTGGAAAATGTCGATTTTAGATGGTTGACGATGCAAGAAAGTGAGCATTCAATTGATCCTAGTTTAGAACATGTGAACCATTTGGTTAATACATCAATTTTAACAGGAAATGGAACAATTTGGATTGATGGGTTAGAATATCTTGCAGACAGGCAAGGTTTTGATGCCGTACATTCATTTGTTAGGAATGTTGTTGATTCTGTAGGTAGTACAAAATGGTCAATAATAATATCAATTGAAAGTGGCACATTTGACGAAATACAATTAGCACAGATTACAAGGGAAGCATCTAGAATAAAGGTGATTAAATCTACTGAATTTAATGAAAATATAGACGAAGATGATGAAAAAGAAATTCATGAAGTCCAAAAAGATGAGGAGTATGTCAAAACAACTGGATTAAAATTATTAACTAAAATTTCCAAAGAAGGTTTTACTCAAAAAACATTGAGAGAACGAATAATGCAATGGAGAAATATGGATTTAGATGTAAGTATCTTAGAACCCGCACTTAACTATCAAAATCCAGATGATGCATACAAATTATACTCCGATGTTGAAGAATTAGTAAGGACTGCCGTAGAACTTGATGCAAGATTAGATATTTTAAAATCACAGGGAGAAAATGCCAAGGCATTTGCTTACAAATATAGGATTAGGCAATTAACAGGATTAGATGAAATTGGGAGAATAATTGATACACTAATCAGCGAATAGTTAACTGAATTCTGGTATTAAATTAGCAACTAGTTCCACTAATTTACCAGATTTAAGTAATTCCTTCATTGCATCATTATCCGTAAATAAAGGCCGATCATCATCTAAATATGGTACGCTCTCACGTATAACCTCCCTTACAGCTGAAATAATAGGTGAAGGTTCAATTCCGCGAATATCTAATGCTTGTGCAGCAGCAATCATTTCTATTGCTAATACTCCAAAACAATTATCCAATATTTTTTGCGTTTTTTGGGTTGTAGTCATACCCATTGAAACAAAATCCTCTTGATCTGCTGCTGCTGGAATACTTTGATTCGCTGCAGGATGTGACAATATCCTTGTTTCAGCAACTAAAGCACATGCAGTATATTGTGCAACCATTAGCCCAGAGTGTAATCCCGGTTTTTCTGTCAAAAATGGAGGCAATCCAGAAGATAAAGCAGGATTTGTTAATCTATTCAACCTTCTTTCGGACAATACTGCAACCATAGAAAGGCCTGTTCCAACCATCTCCATTGGCAATGCAACTGGAGTACCTTGAAAATTAGCACCTGTGATTACTCTTGATTCCTCAGGAATAAAAATTGGATTGTCGCCTACTCCATTTAGTTCTATTTCAACTTGAGATCTTGCATATTTCATTGCATCTCTTAAACTTCCTGCAACTTGAGGAGTTGATCTTAGCGAATATGCATCCTGAACTTTTTTACCAGATTGTTCCATTATTTTTGAGCCTTTTATTAGCATTCTCAAATTTGCTGCAACTTCCATAGAACCTTGAAAACCTCTTAATTCATGTAATTTAGAATCGTAGGGAATCATATTCGCATTTAATGCTTCTAGCGTCATTGCTGCTGCAATATCATGGGTTTTCACCCATAATTCAGCATCATGCAATGTTAACGCAGCCATTCCAGTTAACATATTACTTCCATTGATTAATGCTAAACCATCTCTTGCTTGAAGAATCAATGGTTCAATTCCACATATTTTCAGAGCTTCTAATGATGGCATAATTTCCCCCTCATAGTAAGCCTCTCCTTCTCCCATTAATGTCATGGCCATTTGACTCATTGGACTTAAATCACCACAAGCCCCAACAGAACCTATTTCAGCACAAACAGGAGTGATTCCTGCATTAAGACACTGGATTAGTTTTTCAGTAATCTCACTTCTTCCCCCACTATTACCATTGCAATGAACATTTATTCTACCACACATTGCAGCACGTACAACTTCTTCTTCAAGTGGCCCACCAATACCTGCTGCATGCGAATAAATCAAAAATTTTTGAAAATCCTCTAATTGCTCAGCATCTAAAACCACTTCACTAAATTCTCCGATTCCTGTAGTTACTCCATACATTATTTCATGTGAATCGATTTTTACTTGAATCATATCCCTACATTTATTTATTCTATCCCATGAATCTTGAGAAATTCCAATATCCTTATGATTCCTTGCAACATCTACAACATCTTCAATAGAAAGGCTAGACCCATCTAAAACTACCGTCATATTGGCTGCTTTGTGAATAAAGCATATAACGATATCATCTAATTACGCTGTTTAAATGGCAAAGGAGTAGATAAGCCCTTAGATTTGGCAACAATATCTGCTTCCTTATATCCAGCATCTAAGTGACGATATACTCCTGTCAAGGGGTCTGTTGTAAGTACTCTTTCAATTCTTTTAGCAGCTTCGGGAGTCCCATCAGCAACAATAACCATTCCTGAATGCTGAGAATACCCAATTCCAACTCCACCTCCATGATGCATAGAAACCCAAGTTGCACCTCCACAAATATTTGCCATCCCATTTAATAATGGCCAATCAGCAACAGCATCTGTACCATCGAGCATTTTTTCAGTTTCTCTGTAAGGAGAAGCTACAGATCCACAATCTAAATGATCCCTACCAATTACAATAGGAGCACTAATTACACCATCAGCAACTAATTGATTTAAAGCAAGACCAAACTTTGCTCGATCCCCTAAACCAAGCCAACAAATCCTACTGGGAAGTCCTTGGAAAGAAACTTTATTCTGTGCCATATCTATCCAATTTCCTAATGCACTATCATCTGGAAATAGTTCCTTAACAAGTTTGTCACTTTTGTAAATATCTTCGGGATCTCCTGACAAAGCAACCC
The DNA here is from genome assembly GCA_949514915.1 of Methanobacteriota archaeon. GTDB lineage: Archaea > Thermoplasmatota > Poseidoniia > Poseidoniales > Poseidoniaceae > MGIIa-I. Next base: position 8,530 of record CATFLP010000112.1, read on the forward strand.
ACCTAAATGGTCCTTTTCCTTCACAAAACAAGGGCCTTATATAAGCTGGAACAAAACCAGGGAATTGATATGCTCTTTTCCTCTCTAATCCTCCCAAAACAGCCTGCTCACGAATATTATTGCCATAATCAAAAACGATTGAGCCTGCATCTTGAAAACCACACATTGCATCTACGTGAATTGCCATTGACTTTTGTGAATTTTTAATATATTCCTCTCTTAATGAATGCCTCTCTGCTTTAGATAATCCTTCAAATTTTAAGGGTATATAACCATCTAAGGGGTCGTGTGCACTGGTTTGGTCACTAACTAAATCTGGATTAAAGCCCATACTCAAAAGTTTAGGGAATATCTCTGCAGCATTACCAACTAAACCAACGGATAATGGCTTTGATTCTGATTTAGCATTAAGACAAAGTTCTAGAGCTTCTTCAATGGATTCTGTTTTGACATCTAGATATTTCGTTCTTAACCTAAAATCTAATCTTGCTGAATCTACATCAATAATTAGGCAAACACCACCCAACATTGTACAAGCTAATGGTTGTGCACCTCCCATCCCACCACATCCTGCAGTAAGGAAAATTTTTCCAGATAAATTTGAGTTATTGAAATGTTGTTTTGCTGCTGCAGCCAAGGTCTCATAAGTTCCTTGTAAAATTCCCTGTGTTCCAATATATATCCATGAGCCTGCAGTCATTTGCCCATACATCATTAATCCCTCTGCTTCTAACTGATCAAAATGATCTTTAGTTGCCCAATTCCCAACTAAGTTTGAATTGGCAATCAATACACGTGGTGCATCTGGATGGCTAGGAACTACTCCAACTGGTTTGCCTGATTGTACCAATAGTGTTTGGTCATCATTTAAAATCAACAATTGATCTCTTATTGCTTTCCAAGATTCCCAGTCTCTTGCACATTTTCCAGTTCCCCCATAAACAACTAATTGTTCTGGAATTTCAGCTACGTCTGGGTGTAAATTGTGATGTAGCATTCTATAAGCCGCTTCAATAGCCCACGATTTGCAATTTAATTCAGTACCCATTGGAATCTCCAAGGGATGTAAACTTGTAGAACCAAAATCCTCTCTTTCGGAACCTTCCATGTTGCTCCGATAAAAGACGAGCAGATAGAAATTACTATCTTAAAATCTCATTCTAATTTATGCATTTTAGTTAATGCATCTTCTAATAATTCCAATTCTATTGGAACCTTAATATTTGAAATCGGTGAATTTAAAGACGTTCCTGAATCTTTTTTTGTCTTCCAAACATCACCATTAAATGAAACCAATGAATGAGTCATTTTCCTTAATACGTCACCTCTTTCTGTATCTCCAAATTCTGAAACTGGAATCTGTGGGAAACTTCTAACATCCACCGCAGAAGAATCATACAATGTTGTTGAAAGGTAATCTGTAAAAAATGGACATATTGGGCTAAATATTGTTAGTAAATCCTTTACAATTCTATGCAATACCCATGCAGCGTTTAAATCACCTTCATACAATCTTGTTTTAGCCATTTCAAGCCAGTGACTTGGGAATATTCCTGTTGAGAAGTTTTTAATCGATTGTGCCGCAGAGTAAATATCTATACGCTCCCATGATTTTTTTACTGATTTATTAATCTCTGAAAATTCAGCTAAAATCCATGCATCTGCATTACAAATATCACTTGGTACTTTTTCTAAATCTTCAGGGACATCAAATTGACTAGCAAATCTAGCAACATTAAATATTTTAGTTAAAACTCCAAAATATTTCTTTTCTATTTCTTCAGGATTGATATGAAAATCATCTCCTACTTGCGCATCACAAGCCTTCCATAATCGAAAACATTCACTTCCAATTTTATTAGCCTTTAATTGAACTGATTTTTCAGGCCCTTTTATTTTCCATGAACCTGTTCTTCCACCTGCACCACATTCCAAAACCGAATCTGCATCTATACCATTGCCTAATGATTTAGACATTTTTCTACCCCATGGATCCATTCCTAATCCGTCTATCCAAACATTTTCAAAACCAGGCTTATCGAACAATAATGCACTTTTTAGAAGCGTATAATAAAGCCAAGTACGTACTATCTCTTTACCTTGAGGACGTATCCCTGTAGGAAATGCTCTTTCAAACATTTTCGAATTTGAAAGATAACCGGACACAAATAAATTTGAATTAGAAGAATCCATCCAAGTATCAAATACTTTTTCTTCACCACTTAATACTCCCAAATCTTCTTTTAATTCTACATATTTTCCTAAAAATTCTCTTGACTCCCTATCTAATACTTCACTACCCTCTGGAGGCCCCTCATTCCAAGGTTGCACATAAACCCCTGCTGGAGGAACTATAACTCTAGTTTCATCTTCAGAATACCATATTGGTATCTCAGTATGATACCATCTGCGCCTACTAATTGGCCAATCAATACTAATGTTTTCCATCCAATCTAACAAATACTGTTTATTTCTTTGAGGTACAAAATTAATCTCATTTGATAATTCTGAAATTCTCTTTTGCATCTCTGTTTGCCTTACATACCATTCTTTTAACAATATTATTTCTACTGGGTTTTTCCCTCTTTCTGAAACTGGTACTTCTTGTTCTCTAACTTCAACAGATTCTATCAAATTATTATCTTGAAGAATATTTATTGCCAATTCTCGTGCTTCTAAAACAGGAAGCCCGCTTAATGGACCTGCAATATTAGTCATGTTGCCTAATAAATCAATAGCCTGAAACGGTTTTATCCCCATTTCTCTAAATACAGAAACATCATTTTGATCTCCAAATGAACAAACCATAAGAACTCCTGAACCAAATTCACTTTTTACAGATGAATGAGTTTTAATTTCTACAAAATGATCCCTTCCTTCTGTATCCAAAGGTAAAATTAATTTTTCCCCTATTAAATTTGCATATCTCTTGTCATCTGGATGAACAACTACAACTCCGCAAGCACAAATTAATTCTGGCCTAGTAGTAGAAATTACAACTTTTTCACCTGATTCCGTAGACCAAATCACATCTACTAACTTTGTTTTACGAGATAATCTTTCTACCTCTGCATCTGCAATAGTAGTTCCTTCAATAGGGTCATAGATATTAGGTCGTAAATCCTCTATTATGTCTCCTTTTTTGAATAAATCAACAAAGATAGATTGTGTTACTGCCCTATAATTAGGTGCATCAGTCAAATATTCATTTTTAAAATCACAAGATAGGCCTACTCTTCTTGCTGTTTTCCTCATTGCTACAGTATACTCCTCTATTGTTTCCTTGCATAATTCTAAAAATTGTGCTCTGTCATATGTTTTCATTTTTTTACCTGTTTTCTTTTCAACAGTAAATTCAATATTTATTCCATTACGATCTACTCCCCATGGAAAATATACCTCTTTACCCATTAATCTTTGAGATCTTGCTATCACATCAATCATAGAATATTGCGCAACAGCACCAATATGCCAAGTTCCACTTGGATAAGGAGGTGGAGTATCCACAACAAATAATTCCTTTTCACTTTCAGGATTAAAACCATATCTAGAATTGTATTTTTCTTCATCTGCATAATGAGCTTCTTGAATACGTTTCTCGAGGTCGATTGACCATCTTTTATCCGTAATCTTTGCTTCGCCCATCTTTAAAGACACTCCTTATTGATTTATCCTGAAGGAATGAATATTTGACGCTTGCCTTATTTCTAAATTACTAATTTTAATCTAAAGTTATCAGTTGGTTTAATGGCTAATTTCTCCGACGGTATGCACGAGGATACGTGACCGAAGCCGAGAAGCAGCCAGATACAGGTGCCAAAGATAATGGCAATTACAGTGTTTCTGAAGTAATTTCCAATCAAGCAAATTTAGGTTGGCTAAAAATCAACAGGTACGGAAGAATAGTAAGACGTAAAGCAGTTTCTAGCATTAAAAATTTCGACATCGGTGCTGCCGCAACAGGCGTTGCAAATTTGCCAAAAAATATCAAAAGAGACATTGATAGAATCGGTGCAATTGGGATGTTGACAAGATTTCCAATTGCAACTGTAGCATTTTTCATTATGATTACTGTATACTTGAGTTTGTATAGTGGTTTTGTAGACATCAATGAAGATTCTCCAATGCCGTGGCAATATAAAACAGAACCCTCACTAAATGTTAATGGAGATTTAGAAGTATATTTGCCAGATGATGATGACCCTAATAGTGTAAAAAATCAAATTGCAGAAATTAAACAAGATTGGTCTACTAATGTAATGATTATTTTTGTTGAACTTGGACAAGGAAGAAATATTACTGATGAAGAAATTTTACACCAATTTGACATAGTTGAAAAAACTCTTAACCCACAATTATCAGATCCTTCGGACAACTACATCTATGCTCTTTCACTTTCCACTGTAATTAAGGAAGTAAATTCTAGTGCACCTCGCGTCACTAAAGCAATTTCAACTGAATTAGGTGCATTATTCCCTGGGGATATAGGCAATGATGCTGCAGAACAATTTAATGAATTAGTAGACGACATAGAGGTCCTTGGTGAATATTCAATTCCAAGCCAGGCTACTATTGACCAAATAGTCGGGCAATTATATGAAAAAGAAGAATGTGATGAAGATGATGGTGAGGACTGTAATGAAACTAAAGAAGTTCCATCTCCTGCTCTAGATAAACTAGCAAGAGATACTGACAATCCTCCTGACGGAAACCTAGATACTGCTGTAATTATTGTTGCAGTCGATGAAACAAGAGATGCAAAAGACATAATAAGAAGTGCAGAAGAAAATTTAACTAATCTTTCTGAAGTAAATAATTGGGAGACATTAGGTTTAGAAATGACTTTGACAGGCCCTGTTCCAATTACTAATGCAGTCACAGAATATTCATTTGTACTTTTTTGGAAAGTTTTCCCATTGGGGATAATTTACGTAATAATCGCACTATTTTTCTTCCATTCTGACATATTACAAACATTCACAGTAAGGCCTGTCCAAGGAATAAAAGTTGTCATAATTGCAGGATTACCCACACTTTGCTCAGTTTTCTGGACTTTAGGACTTATTGGGCTAACGGGGTATGAAGTCACTATGACTGTTATCATTGTAGGTCCGATCTTACTTGCACTTGGTGTTTCTTATGGACTACACATCACCAACAGATATGCTGAAGAGGAAGGAACTCCAGATGAAAAAATGAAAAAAGCATTGCAATCTACAGGTAAAGCAGTACTACTTTCCGCAATAACGACTGTAATTGGTTTTATTTCATTAGCATTTACTCCAATGGCACCAATAAAAACAGTGGGGTACGCACTTGCTGGTGGAATTGTAATTGTTTATATTTTAACAATGGCTATGGTTCCAAATCTAACTATGATTTTAGATTTGAAAAAGCCAAAACATCCACCTCTTCGTGTGTTTGAAAAAATGGTTGATGTTCCTGTTAAAAGAAATTATTGGGTAGTAATCATATTTGCAATACTTTTATTGAGTTCATTTACAGTAGGAAGAGAAAATGTTGAGGAAAATATCGATTTATTAGGCATGGCCCCTGTTGAAGAAGTACCTGTCATAAAAATGAAAGAATACAGTACAAAATTCAATGCTGGACAAGTGGGGATGTTGATGGTTGATGGTGCAATTAAAGGTGATAGAACTGATGATGAAATCAGAAATGATCGCCCTGTACAAAATCTTCAATCTATTGAAGCTTTGACAAATGATGTGAATAGATTAGAAAATACAACTGCTGTATCAATTGTTTTCCTTATGAAATCAGTAGGTGTATCTCCAACAGTAGGCGGAAATAGCATATGGGAGCAAATAGAAGATGCTGAATGGATGCCTGAACCAGTTAGAGATGTTGCTGAAGAAATATTAAAACAAGAAGTTGATGGAAGAGTTACTTTTTGGGATATACTAATTGCATTAGATACACAGCCAGATGCACAAATTTTCTTGTTAAATGTATTTTATTCTAGCATTACGGATGAAACACGACATTTATTCACTTCAAATGATTATGAAAGAAGTCTAATTTATGTAGACATGCCATTTATTCCAATGAAAGAAACAGCAAAAACTGTTTCAGACATTAATGAATTCTCTAAAGAAGCTCCTGGAGATATCAAATCAACTAATTTGATTGGAGTGGCAGCAGTATCGATTGCAGTGAATGATTTAATTGTTGAATCACAATGGGGAAGTCTTGGAGGTGCAATTGGATTAACTGTATTGACACTCGCAATTGTATTTAGAGATCTTAGATACGCCATATGGACAACAATTCCAGTTATGGCTACTGTGTTTTTACAATGGTTAGTAATGTGGCAAATGGAGGTTTCATTATCTCTAGTAACTGTAATGGTTGGTTCAATCCTAGTAGGTGTTGGTGTTGACTTTTCAATTCACATAGCCAATAGGATTAAAGAAATGGGAGGAGGTATTGAAGCAATTAGAGCTTCCTGTGTTTCTACAGGAATGTCGTTATTCGAAGCTGCAGTAGTTACCACAGCAGGATTAGCTGCTGCTTATCAGATCCCAATTCCTGAATTGATTCCCTTCGTTAAAGTTGTCATAATATTACTTTGGATTGCTGCGGCAAGTGCATTAATCTTACTTCCTGCAATTTTTGTCACATTAGAGAAAACAGGGATTGGCACACATGGAGGTTCTAGTGCATTAGCCCGAAAGATTGGGTTAGGCCCTAAGAAAGAAGAAATGCTAGATGCGGAATTAATCATAAAAAATAAAACAAAACAAGATGCGTGGTGAACTCATGAAAGAAGTAGATATCCTTGTAGTTGGTGCTGGTCCAATAGGAGGATACTTTTCTAAAAAAATGTCTGAATTAGGCTGTAATGTTTTAATGTTAGAAGAGCACCTAGAAGTTGGAAAACCGTTTCAATGCGCAGGTTTAGTGAATCCTTCTTCAATGGAAAAAGTGGGTCTTTATGACACAGTATTATCCGAAATAGATGGCGCAATTATGCATAGTCCATTTGGAACAACTATTGAAATTGGCAAACCAAACATCACTAGAACATATGCTGTATGCAGAAAAAAATTTGATCAAGCAATAGTTCAACAAGCAATGATTGAAGGTTCAGATTTATGGCTAAATAGTAAACCAATAGATACCGAATACACAGAAGATTCAATTATTGTTAAAGTTTCGAAAGATAATTCAATTATTGACGTAAAGGCAAAATTATTGGTTGGTGCTGATGGCGCGCATAGTTGGGTTAGAAGGCACCATAGAATGGGGTATCCAAAAGAATTCATGATTGGCTATCAAGTAGAAGTAACTGGTTTTGAAACAAAAAATAGAATGTTGGAAATGTTTACAGGAGAAGATATTGCACCAGGATTTTTTGCTTGGGCAATACCAAATGGAGATACATATAGAATTGGGATGTGGGGGCGACCTGAAGATTTAGATGGCAGAAGTTGTGAGGAATTATTGAATAATTTAATGACTAAATCGAGATGGGCTTCAAAATTTGAAAATTGCAAAGAAGTAGGGAAGTTTTGTGGCCCTATTCCAGCAGGTGTTGTACCTAAACCCGTAAAAGAACGAGTTTTGTTAATTGGTGATGCTGCAGGACTTGCCAAACCAACAACTGGAGGTGGAATTGGCCCAGGAATGGCCCAAGTAGATCAAATCATCAATGATTTAAATAAAGCAATTATTACAAACACACTATCAAAAAAGAAATTAGCTAAAATTACAAAAAGTTATTCAAAGGCAAAAAAAGAATTTGAACGGATTCGTTCTTTGAGAGATTTTTTTGTTTCTTCTAGAACCGATGAAGAATTAGAAGACATATTCAAAATATTCTCAAAACCTGAAGTAATTAAATTAATTAATGAAAAAGGAGATATTGAAAAACCATTAGCACTGGGGATTTCAATGTTGAAAAATGTGCCTGAATTCCGCAAAATGGCAATAAAAGCAGGTTTCGTAGTAATGTTTTCATAATAAACAATATTATCTATCGTAATGTTTTACGTAGTTTATGGGATTAAAGCAACATGTTTTAGTTTTGTTTATCGCGAGTAGTATTTTTCTTTCTGGATGTACATTTCCAGTACAAGAAAATAATGAAGAAGTTCAAAATACAGAAGAAGAAAATGAGATAGAATCAATAGATTTATTTCCAGAATTATTTGTAGAAGATACACAAGTAGGATTTAGTGAGTTTGCAAGATTAAATGGTACAATCATAGATGAGTATCCAAGCAAGGTCACAATATACATTACCTTAATGCCTCTTGATGGAGTCAATAATGAACTTGAAGCAATACCGCCATTTAATGCTAAAGAAGATGGTACTTGGACAAGAGCGCTACCAATATATGACCCTGGTGCGTGGACGATTGGAGTATATGCTACAGACATAAATCAACAATCAACTGATACAGAATACATTACACTTGAAATGTTAAAACCCGATGAAGGTGTTCCAACAATTAACATAGAAAAATTTGGACCATATGAAAAAGATGAAGTTGGAATTTTAGAGGGAGTAATAGAACATATGTTCCCAAATACTTGCTTGGTAAGACTAATTTTAGAAAATGGAATTGAACAGATTGTAGAAACTGGTGAAGTTGGAAATTTTGAAATCGAAGTTGGGGTTTTACAAGATAATACCTCTGCAGTTATTGAGGCATATTGTGGAAAATGGAGTGATTCAAGCACATCCCTAGAAATAGGGTTAGTATTAATCGGTGCAGATGATTTCGATGGAGATGGAATAAACGATGAATTTGATTTATGTCCCGAAGGAAATAATGAATGGTATTCCAATACTGCATTAGATTTCGATTTAGATGGATGTAGAGATGTTGATGAAGATCAAGATGACGATAATGATGGGATTGTTGATTCTGAGGATTTTTGTTCTAAAGGGGCAATGGGATGGACCTCTACATTAGAAACAGACTATGACACTGACGGATGTAGAGATAGCGATGAGGATGCTGACGATGATGGCGATGGTTCAATGGATGCTTTTGATCAGTGCCCAAAGGGAGAAAAAAAGTGGGATTCTGCAATTTCAGACCATGATGCTGATGGTTGCAAGGATGATTCTGAAGAAGATGTAGATGACGATAATGACTCTGTTTTAGACCCTAATGATTCATGTATGAGAGGTATGATTGGTTGGATCTCTAATTCAGACACAGATTGGGACGGTGATGGATGTAGAGATAGCGATGAAGATACTGATATTGATGCCGATGGAGTAATCAATACAAATGATGATTGCCCATGGACAACAGATTACACTTCTGTAGATATTTATGGCTGTGATGACTATCAAAGAGACACAGACAAAGATGGAGTTATAGATATTTCAGATGAATGCCCCGGTACACCAAATGGTCTTTTTGTTAATGAAAATGGTTGCGGAGACAGAGATGGTGATGGTGTTACATTTGATTTAGATCTATGCCCAAACACACCTCTAAACTTAATTGATGAAGTTAACGAATTTGGATGTGCAGATAGGGACTTTGATGGAATTTCTGAAGACATAGATCAATGCCCAAATAGTCCAACTGAAAAATGGACTATTGACCAAAATGGCTGTTCTGTAAATCAATTACCTGTCACATGGAATTCGGGACCCTATGGA
>CATFLP010000113.1 GCA_949514915.1 Methanobacteriota archaeon
AATTAATGGGCAATGTAAATGTATAATATCTATTGATTTACTTGAATTAACCTTTTTTAGTGCTTTAATGGCATTTTTACCATAACTTCTTGTAAATGCCATTGGAGCATATAACCAATTTACTTCAATAATATTTACATTTTTAATTTCAGGCCTTTTACCATTTTTCAAGGACCTTGTAATAATTGTAATTTCGTGCCCCATTTCACTTAAAAATTTACACAAATGATAGGTTGCAGATCCAAGTCCACCCCATAATGGAGGATATTCTCCCGCTAGCATTGCTATGTGCATTTAATCTATGCCTAGCATGTTTTACTTTTGAACAGTACTATTTGATGTCAATTATAAATCCATTTAAATTCATAATATAACTGGGAGGGGTTGATGACAAAGAAACTCGACGTCAGTGTTACCGTAATACTTCCTACTTTGAATGAAGAAGAAGGTGTTGGAGATACCATTGATGCAATTCCTAAAAAGTTCTGTAAAAACTTAGAAGTTTTAATTGTAGATGGCAATTCTTCAGATAAAACTAGAGAAATAGCACAAAAAAAGGGGGCAAGAGTCCATATTGAACCAAGAAAAGGTTATGGAAGGGCTTATAGAACAGGTTTTGCTATTGCTTCTGGAGATGTAATCGTTACAATGGATGCTGATTGTACTTATCCAGCTGAAAAAATACCAGAGCTAGTGGAAGTACTTTTAGATAGAAATTTAGATTTTATTACATGTGATAGATTAACATTGGCTGAAGAAGGAGCAATGTCGGGATTGCATGGATTTGGAAATTGGGCACTTTCCATCACAGGAAGAATGTTGTTTTGGAACGGAATAAAAGATTCACAATCAGGAATGTGGGTATTTAGAAAATCAATATTTGAAAATCCTAAATTACGTCCTACTAATGATGGTATGCCTTTGTCAGAAGAAATGAAGCTTATCACAAAAATGCATTTAGAAAAAGGAAAGTTTGCAGAAATATCAGTTCCTTACAGAGCAAGAGTTGGAGATGCAGAAATAAATACTTGGGGAGATGGATGGAAAAATTTCAAATTCTTTTTTGCCAAAAGAATTGGTATGAATAAGACATTAACAGAATGGGGACCACTTGAAGATAGTTTCGATTCGATAAATGATAAAAATTAGATGTCTAATTCATCATCATCTAAAATTGGTTTTGGGTTACTACCATCTTTTTCTATTGTCAATGAATCCCAACTTTCTATATATTCATCTAAATCTATAGCACGTAGTGACCTTTTACGAATAATTATTGCAAATCCTAATGAAAGTAATAATGTGAATACAAAACCTCCAATTGCCAAATTAGCACCACCTCCAAAGACGTCAATAATTGAAAAGGATCCTGCTCCAATATTAATATCTAAAACAACTTCATCATATCTTAAATCAGTATCTTTCGCAGTTATACGTATTGAAGCAAATCCTTCTGAATTAGGAGTCCATGTTAATATTCCAGTCCAGATTCCATCGTTAGCTTTAGCATCTCCATTAATTCCATTATCTGATAAATTTAATGACCATTTTTGTGAATTTAAAATTATAATTCCAGTTACATTTTTTGTAGTTTTATCAGCATCAATTAATCGAACAGTAATTCTTAATTCTGATTTTTCATTAACTATGAAATTATTTGGATGTGCTGTTAAATCTTCTAATGATGGTCTACTTGATTCTACAATTACATTAACTATCTTTTCACCAGTTCCTCCAAGTTCATCTGTAACTTTCAGTTTGAAAAGATATTTTCCAGGAATAAGTGAATATTCAATATTCATTCCTCCATTTTCGGTTTGGATAGATTCCCAAGGTCCAGATTCAGTTTGCATTTTCCAATCATAACTTAAGATATCATCATCAGCATCAAAAGATTGTTCAGCAGTCAGATTAACCAGTTCACCTGGTTTAAATGTAAAGGTATTAGAATTACCTTCAAAATGAGCTGTAGGTGATGTAATTGAAGGAACCGGGTTTGAAGATAATACATCTAAAGTAAAGTTATTTATTGCCTTCATCCCAGTAGAATCAGTTAAAGTAAGAGAAAGATCATGAACTCCATTTGGTAAATTAATGAAATATATATTTTCAGGATTTACTTCATTGAGAGCCACTCCCTCATTAGAAATTAAAAAGTCATTATTAAGTTTCAAAGTCCAAGTAAATTCATCTCCATCATAATCAATACTATTTCTCAAATCAAATAATATACTTTTATTAGAACGGAATACCTCATTTTCAATATCTGGACTATTTAGTATTAAAACAGGAGCAGATGGCAGTATTTCAAGAGATACAGAAGTAGATACTGGAAGATTATTTCCATCATCTAATTCTAATGTAATTGTATGATTTCCAGATGATAATTTACCAAACCAACCAATTTCTCCCTCATTGTGATTTAATATTAATTCACCATCAATATCACTAGTCCAAGTAATTGAAATTAAATCACTTTTTACATTAGGTAAATTTTGATTACAATTCCAGTTAATATTTCCCTTTAATCTTTCTTCTAATATTTCACAACTAGAATCCCAATCTCCACTTCCATCGACAATAAATTGAATATTTTCGGAACTAAGATAATATGTATTTTCCAAATTTAATGAATTACTTATAATTGCGGTTGGTGGCGAATTTTCAACATTTAATATCATGCTTTTTTCGACCCATTCCCACTGATGTACCGAATCAATCATCTTCAAAGTAATTTCATGAATTCCTGAACTTAACCACCCTTCCCAGATTAAGGAATCAGTTCCAGTTGAATTTTGTAATAATCCATCAATATCTGAATTCCATACTACTGTAATATTGTCATTTTCAGGATCAAATGAAGAGCTACCATCTAGAGTAACCATAGAACTTGAAAAATTATTATCTCTTTCAATTACAAAATCAACATTAGGTTTTTCATTAAATAGAATTATATTTTGTGTCCATGTTACTAGATTTCCAACAACACCATCATCAAATGTAATAGTAACAGTGATTGTATCTTCAGGAGAATCTACGAAAGATAAGAACCAAGCCATATTATTATCTGGAGCCTCACCAATTTGTGCATGATATGAATCAGTAAGTAATATTGTGAGATCTTCACCTTCGGGGTCATAGGTTCCACTAGCATTAAATTCAACAATTGTTGAACGAGGGATTCTTAGGACTCCGTCACCATCAGGATTGGGTTTTACTTCCATATTTACAACAGCAGGAAGGTTTGTCAAAGTAATCGTTCGATTTTCATAAGAACATGCATTTTCATCATCACATACTTCTAATGTTATTTGATGGACTCCATCTGAAAGACAATCTAGGGAATTTGGCCCATTTGCAAGGAAAGCAGAATTATTTGGCATCATCATCCAAGAAATACATTCGGAACCAGATTCTAATAAATCTCCATCAATATTACTAGTCCAAGAATATGATAATGGATCTTCATCAAGATCCCAAGAGTTAGACGCATCAAATTCTACCGTGCCTTCGCTAGGAAAAATTTCATTTTCACTAGGGGAATTCCAAATAATAAATGGTGCTTGGTTAGAAAGAGTTAGATTACAGAATAGTGTCAAATCATTGTTAAATGTTTGAATCCCTGTGTTATTTGTTGTTCCGTCATAAGTACAGAATAAATCTACTTGTTCATCAGGACTAGCGCTTGTACCAGAAATCCCATTAGTCCATTCACGTACTATGTGATTTGGCATTATTGCATGACCTAAATAATCAGTAGTAATTAGGTGATTATCATTATAATTTGAATATTGTACATCAACAATTGCGAAGGGTAGTCCATTATCAAATTGGTTTAACACCCATACATCCAAATCGTATGCTTCTTCAATCTTTGAACCAGATTGAATGGTTGATAAATTTAAATTAATATTTTGTGGTTTATGTAGATGCAATATACTATTCCCATCATTGAGTTCTATTGGTACATTTTCAGTGTTAATGGCAGTAAGCTTTGTTATATTGATATTTGAATTAAATAATGTTATTAATCCATCACAAGTCAAATCTTCTCCATTGGCATTTAAATTATTAAAATCAACACATCCTTGACTACTAATTTCACTATTAATGATTGAAGAATCAATTCCAGCAGCACTTCCATCCCAAGAAAAACCTAATCCACTTTGATTATTACCTTGAATATTTAATTCATTGATTTTTGCTGCACCATTAATATCTACAATTGCACTACTTCTATTAAGTTCGAATAAAATATTATCAAAATTCATATGACCAATTTGAGTTAATCCACTATTATCTGCATATAGCCCATATCCATCATTTCTTGGTTCAGAAACAATTATGTTTTCAAGATACAAGTCTATGCTATCTTCAATATAAATTCCTCCAAATGCATCATTTATAGATGTACAATTTATACATGTCACATTTCTACCATTTGATTCTACATTATTTGAAAGGTAATATACAATACCAGAACCATCTTTGTTGTTTGTCGCTAAATCCCCATTTGAGATTGATGTTAAATTTTGGAGATTCACATTACTGGAATCATAGATATATGCTCCAGATTCACCATTATCAACAGCATTAATCATATTAGAATATACTGTTGCATGATCTACATATAATCCGTTTTTAGAATTATTATACAGATTCCAATTTTCTCCACTTGTAGCACCTCTTTGAATATGCATTCCCGATCCAGGAGAATTTGATACATTTAAATTGATAAATTCAGGAGGGCCATTATCAAATGCAGCATATACATAAATTCCAGAATCATGGCCAAAGGTTCCACTTTTACCACAATTTGTCACATTCACATTTCTCATAAATAATGTATCGTCAACAAGATAAGCAATTAAACCAGGGACAGGGTTATTATGTAAATTAACATCTTCAAAAATAGCACCACTGACATTAAGTTCTATTGCAGCAATCCCATCTCCATTTTCAAAACCATTAGCACCTTCACTACCAGTTCCAGAGATTTCAAGTCCTTCAAATGTAGCCATTACGTAATTTGAATAGTTTGTATGGTCATTTTTATCAATCATTACTCCATAAAATCTACTATTACTTATTACAGCATTATGTATTACAGTATTAGTTTGTACGCTATCATCATATTGTCTTACCCAAATTCCATTATCACAACGGTTTAAATTAACATTTTCAAAATAAGGAATTGCATCCATAATCCAAATACAAGTTGCTGCTGCTAGTGTTGAACCAGTGACATTACTAATTTCGATATTAGAGTAAAGTCCTCCAGAATTACCCCAGAAATTTATTCCTCGAGTCAATGTACCATTAATGTAGACATTATCAAAAATGGGCGCGGAAAAATTACCTACAGAAATTCCAATTCCATATCTCCAATTTGTAATTACTCCTCCATGTTCGTCCCATCCTCCTCCTTCTATAATCACATTTTCAAAAACAGGAGTTGCAGAATTGTAAATATCAATTCCTACTTTATCTGGGTTTTCAATAATAATGTTATTGATTTGGGGGTTACTTGAAAAAATAGTGATTCCATAATCACTATTTTTTATTGTCA
>CATFLP010000114.1 GCA_949514915.1 Methanobacteriota archaeon
AACTTCAACATGTAATAAGTATTCGGGCCTATTATGGGAAGAGTTGAGTACCATGCATTGTTACTAATTTTATTATTTTTAAATGCATCAATGGTTGGCTGTTTTGCTAATGATGATGGAAGTGAAATTTTAGATGGGGATGCTCTCAATATTGCACCTGATCCATTAACTGCAGGTATTTTTCAAAGTGTTTACTTCAAGGCTGATGAGGCAATGAGGGTGTTAGTTCCATATTTGGTATTGCAACCTACTACTGGATATGTGCAAAATGGTACTGTTTTAGATTTAGGAGAAAATGAAGAGTTAGAAATTGTAATCCTCATACCTCCGCGAATTGACTCTTTTATTGTATTAATTGGTGAGCCTGGAAGAGAATATTTTCCGATCAGAGAAGGAAATGTATCATGGACAACTTGGATTGAAAATGGTATGAAAGGTTCTCGTGGAGTTGAAATTATTAGTAGTGAATTTGAAGAAGGTTTGCTACAATTATCAAATAGTAATGAAACGGGAGGCCCTGTTTCTGTAAAAATGGCTTCTATAATTAGGCCCATCGCGGCTGGGGTCTCTATTGCAAATGGTGGCATACATAGCACGGGCATAGTTAGCGGTTTGGAAACTTTCAATATGTTATCTGTGCTCTCTGATGAAACCCCTTCAGCAGATCCATATGATGGTGCAAAAGGTTACTTGAATAGATGGGCTGGTCAAGGAAATCCAGCTTATGAAAATGCTGCAGATTTCTTAGTTCAAGAGTTTACAGAATATGGATATGAAAATGTTGAAAGGCACCGATTCCAATATATTGAGGCAAATCCTGAAGCATACAATATCTGTGCATACAAAGAAGGTTATGAGTTCCCAGATGAATGGATGGTTATTGGTGCTCATTTTGATATTGCACCTATTATCGCCCCTACTCCTGTAGATATGGGGGCTCCAAGAGGGTATGGAACTCGTGTTGGAGCATACGACAATACTGTTGGTACATCAGTGGTATTAACTATGGCTGAGGCTATGTTTGAAATACCCACAAGAAGAGGTATTGTATTTTGTTTATGGAGTAGTGAAGAAGGAGGTAAAAGAGGAAGTATTGCTTGGGTTGAAGATATCCCAGATGACATTACAATTTCTAATTACATCAATATTGACATGGGGGGAGTGAATTGGCCTGGAAATGGAACTCCTTCTGATCGAGTAGGCCCTGATGGAACTGGGTCCTATCCAGCAAGTCAAGAAAATTGGCCATTCAGGGTATACATTGGTCCTGACACTGATGAAAATGTTATCAACCAACCAAAAATGGTTTATCTTGCAGAATGGTTGGCTGGAGATGCATTAGGAGTTGAGGAGCAATTGGCTGTCCTTAATGGTGAGTTGGGTGCTGCATGGGCTGAAGCGGGTGAGCCTGGAGTTATCATAAACGAAGCTACTACAGCACGAAGTGATCATGCTTCCTTCCAAGCAATTGATACTGTTACGGTTGGTTTTGGTGGTTTAGTAGATGGATATGACTGTTATCACCAAACATGTGATACAATTGATGAAATGTTATATTGGATGGAAAATGATCACGCTTCTGGAATGGAGAATCTTATCAACTCTGTTGATTTGATGACTTGGTATGGAACTATGATTTTCTTACACCTAGATCATCAACCAATTCTAAATTCTTACTTATGATAATAAATTTGAGATTTCTCAATAATACAGGTGATGTTTAGTTTATAAAGAATCCCAATGACGAAATTTGCGAAATTTACAACTTTAATTAAAAATCCATTCAAGTTTAACTATCTACTTATGAAATTATCATATTTGAAAGTGATAAGATTATTCCCATAGTATATCCAGCAAATTGTGAATATACTAATATTCCAAAAAGTACAATTGTTAACCAAAAATAATTTTCTGACCACC
>CATFLP010000115.1 GCA_949514915.1 Methanobacteriota archaeon
AATTTCTTATTGAAAAAGAAGAATGTTACTCCAACAACTCCCCAAAAAGCAAAGATTATACCTGCTCCTTTTGGATCTACTGGATTAAATGCAGAATACCATGGATCAAAACTGAAAATCAAATCAGAGAAATATGATAAAATTAGTACTGAAAACATTATTGGGAATCCAAAATACATGATTTTGTCCCACCAACTACCGACCCATAAGTCATTATCTCCAGTGTTAATGAAATCATCTCTGAATGCTGGCATCCCATGCGCCATATATCCTCTCAGAGTTTCATCTGCTTCACCAGCAGCAACTTTCTCTTTCCATATTTTCCAACCATATTTCCAGATTGTGAAAGCAATAAATAAACCACTAAACATTAATCCATATCCCCATATGTGATCTTGTACTTCTAGGAATTCAGGATACATTACTCCACTCGCAGAATCTACTTTTATTGCAATTATGGCACTTGGAATTCCAAGTATGAATATTGCAATTGCTGTAGCTCCTACCGCTTTATCTCTGCTAAATCCATGATCTACAAAGTTACGTACACACATTTCAATTGTTGAAATCATACTTGTAAGTGCAGCAAATGTTAGTGCTAAGAAGAACATTGTAACCATTATCATAGCACCAGTTTTTCCACCAGGTGCTTCAGCAAATACTTCTGGTAAAGCCAAGAAAGTAATTGCAGATGAACCACCAGTTACAACTGAAAGAGGATCAGAAGAAACTGCAAAGATAGCAGATAATACAGCTAATCCCGCAATTATTGAGATACTATTGTTTGCTAACCCCATTGTTGCAGCATTCAATACAGTATCCTCATCTTTACGCATGTAAACAGCATATGTAATTGCCATACCCATTCCTGCAGAACAGGACCATGCTGATTGAGATAATCCATTAATCCATGTTTTAGGATCTTTCAAATATTCAGGGTCTACTGTAAACATGAATGTAAATCCATCAAGACGTCCATCTTTCATATCCATCCATAATGAAAGGAATAATACTAAGAAAAGTAATACAAATAAACTTGACATCATCCACACATTTGTTTTTTCAATTGCTTTAGCACCTTTCCATATTGCTGCTACTGAGATTAATACGATTAAGAATTGAAACAGAATTACCTGTCCAGCACTACCTAAGAAATTATTCCATTCTGCAATAAAATCTGTTCCTTGAGCTAATCCTCCTGTAGCACCCATTGTGAAATATTTCATACACCATCCTGCTACAATTGCATAATAGAAACCAATAGCAGTAGAAATCCAAGCAGTCCAGAGCCCCATCCATGCATAATTTTTACCAGTAAACATTCTGAATGTACCAACAGTACCAGTTCTACTTCTTTTTCCTAATGCGAATTCTGCAATAACTAATGGAATAGACCATAAAAATAAGAAAATTAACCATGGAATAAGAAAACTTCCTCCTCCATTTGCTCCCACCATTCTTGGGAATCTCCAAATATTACCAGTTCCAATTGCAGCACCAATAGTTGCAAAAATCAGTCCTAAACGGCCACTAAATTCATCTGATTGCCCCATTTAATCACGCTCCTGCTGGATCTTCTTTATTCCATTCAACAGCATCTTTATCATCACTTAAAATTAGATGTAAACATTTACCTAATCCACCCCAAACAGCACCTGCAACAATTGCAAATAACATAAAAGACATCATAGCACTTCCAAATGGAGCCCTATATGGAATATCAGCAACATAGTATGTGCCACTTGGTATTGGATATGAAAAAGGGAATGTTCCAGATCTAGTGCCTAACATAGATTTGTAATGCAATTTTCCAGATTGATCTTCTGGAACAGGGATGTCAGCAGAAATTAAAATACCTTCTTGCATGTTCGTTAAAGTACAATTTTGACCTGTTTCATTAAAACCAGTCATCTCCCATGGTTCTTCAACCCATTCTTTAGGTCCAAAATCAGATTGAGCACGACTTGGTTTTACCATTCTCCACATGACATGAGTGTAATTTTCATCTTTAGTGAAAGGGAAATTAGGATCTATACACATAGAAATTGGAATCGGTCCTGAGTCAGGGACACTCAAATTATCTGAACTGATTATCCAATGGCTCTTTTCGACTTCCTGAATTCCAATATTTGCACGCTCACGTGGATTGTCACCTACTTCAGCGATATAGAATGGAATACCTAAATTACGCACAGCAATGTGGTTGATATCTTCTGGATACTGATGGAAGGCTGTACCGATTTCCATAGTATAGCAATATGAATCGTGAACTCCATATTGCCAATCACAGTAATCTCCAGTTGTAGGGTACAAATCACTGCTCTGAATATTTGCATAAGCTGTCATTTCTGCCATTTTGTTACCATGATAGATGAGTTGTTCATGGTCAGGAGTTTCACAACCAGTACAGTGGCCCCAAGGATATAGAACCAGTTCAGAGAATGAATGCCATGATAAGGTGGCTTTGAAATCTGATGCACCATTGTCATCATCATCATTCATTTCGGTCAAATCTTGGACAAATAGTGTTTCTGGCTCTGAATTTCCGCCCATCCAATCTTCATCTGTGATGCCGTCAGCATCATCGTCATTGCCATCAACATGATCTTCATTTAGACGCCCATCTCCATCGTTATCTATGGTATCTACTGGACCGTTATAGACATCATTGTTCGGGCCACCAGCATAGCACATCCCTGGAAAAATGGGCCCTGTAGCACCTAGAGGTGCACCCCATTCATATTGGAAATTTCGATTTAAGTCTACACCATCGCAACTGTCATCGATATCTTCCTGTAAATCTGGAATCGGTGTAACACCCTCGACCCCGTTGTCTCGTAGATTCTTCCTCCAGCCAGCTGAATCACAATTCCATGCATCTTCACCACAGAACACCTCGCGGTCGTAACGATTACCATCTACATTCAACATAGGGACGAGATAAATCTCACGGGTGTTAACCAAATCGGTGATTTGCTGTTCTGGAAAGTCCTCATCTACACCGAGATCACCAGGGCCACAGGCAATACCATCTCCATTTGAATCTTGTAAATTCGAAGCTAATGAAAGACAGTCGCCATCATCATCGAGTTCTCCATCTCCATCGGAATCTCCCCAAGTGTCTTCATCGACTAATCCATCGCCGTCATTATCGATTCCTGCCATTCCATAGTAGTAGGCGATGGTTTCTAAGAACATCATTGGAACTTCATACGACATCCACTCTCGAGCATGGAAATTTCCAATCATTTGGATGTCTGGGATATCAGCATAATTTCCACAGTCGCCAACGAAGTCATTACATTCTCCTCCGTCAACGCCATCTAATTCTTCTCCACCACCTGTAATCTTCAACCAAGGGGATGAATGACTGTAAAAATGGCCCTCGTAACTGTTCACCGTCATTTCTACACCACGAGCATTAGTTCCTCCATTGAGTCCTTCGTGGAATGACATAATATTGACAGATTGCCCTTGGTAAGAGTAGTCTTTCTCTACTAATTCCATCATACGGTCTCGCATGGTGAAGTAATCATGGTAGGCTTTGAATTGGATACGGTCATCGCCACCCCAAGGATGAACTTGATTTACATATTCAGGGCTCCAAATGTCTTCAGGAGAATTTCCAGTTTCTTCCTCTGCATCTTGTGCAATTGCAACATCAGAAATCATATTTGGGAATGTTGAAAAAATGAACATCATCAGCATCATTAATGTACCAATTGATTTAATTCCAGTTAAATCTTCATCCAATATTTGTCTAGAATTCATGTTGCTATCGTCAACCCCACTAGGCTTGCGTTATTGAATTTAATTAATGTAATTATTCAATTATGCCAATGGAAGTTTCAAAGATAGCGACTAATTGCATCTGTTTGTGGAGCAATATTCATCCAAACTCTGGTTCCCAAAGGGAATTGTAAATGAATTTACTGAAAATGAAAAGTTAGGCCCATTTAATCATTATAATATACATACAGAATTTGGAACAATAGATATGTTAGATGTTTCAGAATTAAATGATATTGATACATTCAATCAATTAATTTCGGACCTATATGATTTAGAAGATTTTGAATTTTGGGGAGATTTTAATTCATTAGATAAGTTTGAAAAAATTGAAACCCACGAAACAAAGAAAGGAATAAAAATTAAATTATCAAGTTCAGAAAAATCATTAGAAGGTATTTTTCATAATTTACCAATCAATTCTTGGAGAAGAAAATGGTCAGAACTTGAAACTAGTTCCCATTTTTTAATTCCAACAGGAGGGATACAATGGAAAGGACTTGATGTAATGGTATTTCGTCACTCGGTAAAATCTTCGCCGTTTGAATGGAATACGGAATCACCCTCCATTTTTTCTGAGATGGGTGGAATTTTAGGAAAATTTCATACATTAATGTTAGAAACATCTGCACCAAGAATGGAAAAAGAATGGAATTTAAGATTAAAAAGACTTGAAACAATATCGTCATCAGGAACATTGTGGCGTGTACCTCATTCAAGAAATACAAATTCAATAAGATCACTTGGAGATTTAACATGTAAAGATTGGTTGAATATTGATGATAATATATCCTTAGATCTATTGAATATAGGGTTTCAGACATTTGGTATGTTGATTACAGAGACAACAAGGTTTTCGTGTTTAAGAGATATTGCTAGCATGTATGTCGATATAGACAATTCTAAATTGGTTTCTGGTACTAATTCTAGAGAATATCTTAGAAAAGTTTTCTTTGAATCTTGGTGTAAAGAAGCACCTCAAAAGTGGTATTCTAATTCAGCATTAGATGGTAATTTGGGAGGTATGCAAATTTGGAGATATGATGTTGAGTTGAAGAACTTATTTGTGGCAAAATCCCGTAATAAAGTATATGGTAAAGCTTGGATTAAAAATGTTAAAAATATACAAAGGGCTTTATTTAATTATAGAATTATCTCTGGTTCAGCATTAGGGATGTTGCTTAGTAGTGCAACGATTGCATTGCTTTGGCCAGGTTTATTAATGACTTCAAAAGTATTGATTTTAAGCATCGGAGTAATTATTTATTATTTAGGTATGAAAGCCTATAGGAACACAAGTTTACCACCATATTGAAATTATAAATTTCAATCTTAAAAGGGAGAGCCCTAATAGCAATGAATGTTTGGGGGAGTTAATGGCTGGCTTTACTGATAGGTTAGGTGAAGCCCTTGGAAATGCAGTAGATAGGAAGTTAAATAGAGACATCAGGAAAGGAGTTTTGCCTGAACATGTTGCATGCATTATGGATGGTAATAGAAGACATGCACTTCAGAAATTAATTCCTGTTGCTCTTGGCCATAAAATGGGTAAGGAAAAGTTAGAAGATGTAATGGATTGGATTTTAGAATATAATATCAAATATCTTACAGTTTATGCACTTTCCACAGAAAATTTGACTAGTCGTAGTGAGAAAGAATTGAAAGAATTATTCAAATTATATGTAATGGGTTTGGAAGAACTTGTTGAAGATGAGAGAATTCATAAGAATAAGGTTAGAGTATCTGTAATTGGCAGAAGGGAATTACTTCCTCAAAATGTGCTTGACTCCATAGAAAAAGCAGAAAAAAGTACTGCAGAATATGAAGATTATGTATTTACTATTTGTTTAGCTTATGGTAGTAGAGAAGAAATCGTATTGGCAATTAGAGAAATAGCATCATTACATGCTTCGGGAGATTTATCTTTAGAACAGATTGATGAAAAAGAAGTAAGTAACAGACTTTATACTAAAGGAATGCCAGATCCAGATTTAATTATTAGAACTAGTGGTGAAGAAAGAATCTCTAATTTTTTACTCTGGCAAAGCGCATATAGTGAGTTTATTTTTGTAGATACTTATTGGCCTTCATTTTCAAAGCGTGAATTTTTAAGAGCATTACAAACGTACCAAACAAGAACTCGTCGTTTTGGTGAATGATTAAGAAATTCTAGCACCAGGCCTCATGTCATTAATTACAAGATGTTCCCAAGTACTTCCTCCTCTTGCTACAATGAATGTAAGGTCAGCCTCTAAGAAATTTTCATGAAGTTGTCTTGGACCACAAGCGGCACTTTTTAATGCTCCGTTATCTGGAATTTCTGGATGATTATCACCAACACTGAATCCATTGTCTTGATCAAGTGACATTTCATAAATCACACCA
>CATFLP010000116.1 GCA_949514915.1 Methanobacteriota archaeon
TTAATTCTACAATCAAATCATCTAATTTTAATGAATCTTCTAAAGAAATCATATCTAAATCCTTAGCAATAAATGATACCTCTTCCAATACATCAGCTAATTCAAACGGACTTGGAGTAGTAGGCTCACTATCTTTGATATCTAATGGTCCAAAAACAACATTACCTAAATCCGTATCAAAAAATTGATTATCTTGTTTCTCTCTTTTAATTAATTTTTGATTAAATCTTCCCCCTCTTGGAAATATTGCAAAACCATCTTCATCAATTCTAGATTCTATCCATGAAGGTAATTTTTCAATTGAACCAGTAACTAAAACTCTACTAATTTTGGAAGGTATATTTGCAGGACACCTTCCATCTCTACGTAATTTTCTACGCAAAATGATTTCATCATATCCACTAATTTTATGACTTTTACGAGCATGATTAAGAACATCTAAATCATAATCAAGTAAAGTAACTCCTCCTTTATCTCCTACAATCTCCTGTACAAGTGCAGAAATATAACCTCCCTTAGCTCCAACAATCATTACCTCCATTCCTTGATTTAATTCAAGATGGTGCAACATTGTTACAATCATATGTGGAGCTGAAATTGTTTTAACACCACCTCTTTCATTTTCTAAAAAAACTAAAGGTCTGTCTTGAAAAAATGATTTGGGGCTATTACTTGAAAAGCATCTTACATCTACATTCATCATTGCTTCTCTTATCAATAAATTGAATTCTACTCCCGCCAAAGAAAGTCTGGTGAGTAATGAATCCATCTCCTCCATAGTACTCCCATTCTAACCGTTGGTTATGAACTCATGGATTATCAAGTGGGCCTGGCCAGAATCGAACTGGCGATCTTCGCCTTGTAAGGGCGACGTCATAAACCCCTAGACCACAGGCCCTTGATGCACTGGCCACTATGCATTCATTCAAATAGAAGTCGGTTAAAAAACAAATAAAATTTGTTAATTAAATGATTTAAAAATCTCTAAAAAGCATGATAAGTGATGAATATTGGGTGATAATCATGGGAGATGACTTAGTCACCCTTGCATCTCGTCTAGAAAGAAGGTTGTTGAAAGGAAAAGCAACAGTTAGTGCTGCTGAGTCATGTACGGGGGGATTACTAACATCTACCTTAACAGACATTAGTGGATCAAGTGCTTGTTTTAATCAATCATGGATTACATATTCAAATGAAGCTAAAATAATTGAATTGAATGTTGAACCTAAGACATTAGAAGAACATGGAGCAGTAAGTGCAGAAGTTGCAATACAAATGGCAAAGGGTGCTAGAAAAAAATCAAATGCAGATATTGCAATTTCCATCACAGGAATTGCAGGACCTAAATCAGATGATTCAAGAAAAAAAGTTGGTGAAGTTTTCGTAGGTATATCTTCAACAATGTATGAAGGAGTTGATTCAAAATTATTTTCTGGTGATCGTAAACAAAACAAACTAAACTTTGTTGCATTGGCATTGAGAAATGCAATTAAAATTTGGGATGAATTCCACATAAATAAAAAAGATGATATTGCTATAGATGAAGATAAAGAAAATGAAGATGAAATTATTGAAGAAAAAGATTTCAAAGAAAATGAACCTTCGAATAGGATTTATCAAGAACATCTTGAAGACGCCAAGAAAGAAAATTGGGAAGATGATATTGTTGAAAATTGGGGAGAAGAAACTCAATCAGATTCTGATGTTGAATTTATTGAGAATGAAGACATTGATGAAAATGCAGGAATAGAAGACATTAATTGGGAAGAACAGGAATAAATTCCATTTTTTGTAGTATTGCTTATTGAGGGTCACTTATCAACGCCTAATATGGAGCATAAATGGAAGCAGATTTACATCCGTTTAATGAAAGCTTCATTATTAGCAGGTAGAGATGTGAAACAACTACTGCTTGAGCATCCTGACATAGAAGCTCTATTATTAAAATTAGAATCTAAACAGATAACTGGAATATTATCTCCCAATATTCTGAACGAAATTACTAAAGAAATTAATTTGGAGAAAAAGGAACAAATACAACAAATTGGAAGAACTATAGCGCCAATTAATCCATCTAAAATTAAACAAGCATCTCGACCTCATGGTTTAGAACATTATGACCTCTCATTATTCGAAACAAATGCTAACGAAGTTGATGTTAATTTAGAAGTACTTTTTGAAATTACAGGAAATAGTATTACAGAGGGTAGAAAAGAAGATATTAACGCATTTTTCAATAATAGGTTCCAAAGAATTAGCGCAATGATTCGTCAACAAGGTTTGCCAAATCGACCTATTTCAATTTCTAAGTTAATGCAAGAAAGAAGAAGTCGTTCAGGTTATTCAACATCAACAACAATTATTGGCATGGTTAATGATCCTAAATATACAAAAAAGGGGCATTTTATGTTTGTTCTTGAAGACGAAGGTGCTGAAATAGATTGTATTTGTTACAAGGAAGAAGATAATCCAAATCCAATTATTAAAACAGGATTAATGCAAGATGATGTAATCGCAATTACAGGATCATTTATTGACAATAATGACATCTTTCGTGTTGATGAATTCCACAGGCCTCCCTTAAGAAGGCATCAAAAGAAAAGTTCAGAAGATGGCATTAGTGTTGCATTTTTATCTGATATTCATGTTGGTTCGAAAACTTTTTTAGAAGCACAATGGATTAAAATGGTTGAATGGTTCCATAATGATCCATTGGCTAAAACCATCAAATATCTTATATTATCTGGAGATGTAGTTGATGGAGTAGGAATATATCCAAATCAAGATAAAGAATTAGCAATTAAAGATTTATACAAACAATATTCTAGATTCGCAGAGTTACTTGAACTTCTACCTGAATGGGTCGAATGTGTACTATTGCCTGGAAATCATGATGCTGTTAGACCTGCAGAACCTCAACCTGCTTTAGAACCTGAAATTCAATCTGACTTCAATTCTACAACATTTGTTGGAAACCCGTGTAGTTTTAGATTACATGGAGTAGACCTATTATCATATCATGGAAAAAGTATTGATGATTTTGTTTCTATGCCTGAAGTTAGTTACGAACATCCAGTAGAAGCAATGAAAGAAATGCTTAGAAGAAGGCATCTTGCGCCAACATGGGGTAAAAAAACACCACTTTCACCAGAACCCGAAGATAATTTGATTATTGGTAAAATACCAGATATTTTTGTAACTGGACACGTTCATGGGCATAATTGTTCTGATTTCAAAGGAACTACTCTTGTTTGTTCAAGTACGTGGCAAGATCAAACTGCATACCAGAGAATGTTAGGTTTTCAACCACAACCATGTATTTTAACAATAGTAAATCTAAAAACGCATGCATCTGCAAGTATTCCATTTGCTTAATTAAAAACATAAGGCAAGATTTTTCGTAAATCTTTTTCTTCAATTATTGTAACTCCAGCTTTTTTGAAAGCTTCTCTAGAATTTTCCCTACTCGGATTAAAACCAATAAAATTAGTTCCTTCTACATTCATAGATAAATCAATATCACTATCTCCAATACAAAGTACTTCCTCGGGTTGAAAATTTTTCATTTCAATTAATTTATTGACAATTGTTCCTTTGCCTTGACCACTAACTCTAACAATTCCATCGTCTAATAAATATCCCTCTTCATCAAAATTAAACCCATTAGCAATCCAATCATCTACTTTCAGTGTACCTGCAATTGTAGATACGAATATATCTACGCCAGCAGATACTATAGCAACATAAACTCCATTTGCTATTAATTCAGAAACTACCTCCCTTGTACCTGGAATTAATTTAATTCCTGAATATGCTCTAAACAAGTCATCTTGATGTATTTTAGGCTGTACTTTTTTCCACATTTGAATATCTAATCTCATAAATTCTTGATCTGTAATTTCGCCAGCAATAAATTTTTCCAGCAAGTTATGATTCTCCGTGCCAAAATGAGTATGAAGTGTTCTCCAAGAAGATACTGAATCAACCAAAACCCCATCACAATCAAAGATGACGCATTTAATTTTAGTAGTCATAGAATCGACCATAGAATTTAATTTTTAAAAAAAAAGGGGGCGGATTTCCTAGAGGAGTACCTCTAGGAAATCCCATATTCCCATGTTTGTTTCTCAAACACTCTCAGCTATCACTTGATAGATGGTGTTGAACTGTCAACAGACCACTCACCTAACACGTTGGTGTCTCCACCAGCTTGGTAAGCAAGTTGAACAATACCAGAATCAATCGTACCATATACTGGGTGATCGTAGTTTATTCTAAGTACGTCCATTGCACTAAACTCTGCTGTACATCCATCTGTTCCTTCACCAGCTGAACAATCATACATATCCATGTATGTAACAAATGAATCACTATTTTGTGGTGTGAATCCATATGTTTGTGGTTCAGCTATTGTTTGGGTGATGATACAGTATCCTGCTTCACAATCGTCATTTAAGAACTCAACTTGCACAAATACCGCTTGCAATGCAAGTGGGTTTTCTGCTGTTGTTACTGTAATTTGCCAGAATCCATCTTCTGATGCTTCAGTCTTAAATGTCAACAAAGGAGTTACTTTAGTGCTTGTTGTAGCTAATTGACTAGCCCAAACATAGATCACACCAGAAAGTACTACTGTAATAGCAACCATCAAGATTGTTGCAATTACAGGGCTTACCGCCGCTTCATTTTCAATTAATTCTTCTTCATCTTCTTCATCTCTACCACTACGGGAACCTTGTACAAGTGCTGCAGCAAACAGACCAACTAATCCAACAGCCATTAAACTTGGAGCAAATGATGGAACGCTGCTTGCAACTCCATATGCTACTCTTAATGGTCTATCATTAGTTTCAGCCATATCATTTCCAGAAACAGATTGTTCTAATGCTTCTGAATGTGTTTCATCGTAATTGTATGGTGTTACTTTAGCACCTTTACGAGTTAATCCATTCAATGATGCTGCTGATTGTGCATCTAATGTACATGTACCTTGGTTGTCCATATCTCCTGGTTGTGTTTGTGTATCACAAGTATGTACTTCAAGTGAAGTTGTTACTAATTCTGTACCTGAATCAAGAACAAACTGACCTTGTACATCTACTGATGCACCTGGTGCAGGAGGATCTACAATCCATGCTGTGTAATAACAACCATCACCTTCTTCTTCGTCATCTCCGTAATCATTTGTACTGAAACAAACATCTATACTGTGACCATGGTCATACATTGCACCATTTTGTGATGCAATACCGTCGTCATTGTTTGTTACTTGAACAGTTACAGGAACAAGTGTACCAGGTAATACCGCATCAACTAATTCATAGTTCCAATCGCCTGTGAATCCATAATCTGGCATTTCTTCAGCAATATTCGCTACTGTCATTGATAACGGTGTTTGATGATGCACATATCCTGCTTCTTTCAATTGTACAGTTAATCCACAAGACCCTTCAGTTCCTTGGTGTATACCATTCTCTTGTAAGTAATCTACTTGATCATCAGGTGCATTTGTTGTTGCATCTGGAATCAATGAGAAAGATACATCTTGATCTCCTGATGTTACACTGTTGAAGTATAGTGAATAATCACAACCGCTGTTAGCCGCTTCTTCAGCTGCACTAACTACTTCATAGTATAATCCCGGGTTAGTTGGATGCATTCTTTCTAAACCTAGAGTCAATGAACCATCATTATCTGCTGTGTCTTCAATTACAGTGTGTGCCCATGATGTTATTTCTGTTCCATCACCTGTTGTAATGTAGTTATCTGGGCCGAAGTCAAGTATCTTCTGTGGCAGAATGTTTTGCACTTGTAAGTAAACTGATGCTCCTGCAGCAAATCCTGTGTCAGAATCTTGGTACATGATACCATTAAATCCAAACAGATCAGAGATTTGTGAAGAAGAACTACAATCGTCTCCGTCAGTGAAAGCAACAGCTCCATTGGATGTTACACATAATTGTGTGAAGTGTTGACCTGGTGGTACATATCCGTTTAGAGATAATGACCAACCAACTTCTCCGTCCCATGAACCTGTGTCAGTAATACCGACATCAAGTGCATAAGTTCCTGCATCATCCAGTGTAAATTCTGCAACACCGTATGAACCAGAAGCTAAACCAACATTTGCTACTACAGCTCCATTACTACCTACTAGAGATAATCCGTTTCCATTCCAACCATCTCCGTAAGTATCTGTCATAATTACTGTGTATGTACCTGCATCAAAGTTGAACACACCGAAATCACCTACACCGTAAGGAGCAGATGCTTCCATTCTTCCAGGGAAGTTTTCAGCGTCAGCAAAGATATCTACAGGTGCTATAGTACTTGATAGAGTCCAAGAGGTTTCCCAAATGTAACTTCCACCAGCAACTGTCGCAACACATGCATTACAATCCGCAGCAAGTTCAAATGTTTCAGAGCCTGAACTTCCTGATGAAAGTGTAAATGGACCAGCAACTGTTGTAACTCCGTCTTTCAGAGTCCATTCGTTACCATTCCATCCATCTCCCCAAGAATCACTCATAGACAATTGGTACCAACCTGCTGGAACATCAGCGCTAACTGATTGTGAACTTACTCCTTCAATTGAGAATACACTTCCTGCAGTAAAGAAGTCCCAAGAGACTTCACTTTGCCATGAACCGCCAGATACACTGATAGATACTTGTGCAGCATTATCTAATGTAAATGTTGTAGATCCAGATGAACCCCATCCGCCTCCACCATTAGCTGTACAGCATGATGCAGAGAACAATTGTTGTCCAGATGAATCAGTCATAACGAAATTGTTACCATTCCAACCATCACCGTAGGAATCACTCATGTCTAATGTGTATGTTCCTGAACAAAGTAATCCAGACCATGCATATGGTGCTCCACCTGATAATGATCCTACACAATCATCTGTTGGACCTGTTTCATATCCTGCTCCCGCAACATACCAAGTTCCACCTGAATCTGTTTGTCCATCACCAGTAGTATCTGTTGGGAATGAATCTCCAACATATGTATACAATGGCCATCCTTGGTAAGTAGATTGCTCTTCACCAAGACTGTTTGTGAAACTACCGAAGTCATCATCATCTAATGGTGCTTCAACATTTGGATTATCTCCAGCAAAGAATGCTGGCCATGTTGCTTGACATTCTGCAGTACATGCTTGTGTTGGATTGTTTCCATCAGAATCTCCCCAATAGATGTACAATGTCATACCGTCAGCAGTTGTCATATAATCACCAGTTGCAGATGATGCACTTAATACATCAAAGCTTTCTGATGGTTCTCCAAATGTATGTGCTCCGAATTTACCATTAGTGATGTCATTTGCATCTGTTAATGCACTTGGCATATCATACACTTTAGACCATTGTGGCGTATCTGCATTGAAGTTTGTAGTATCAGCCCAATCTCTTTGTGCAGACTCTAATCCATTGTGGTTGTAATCAATTCCAGTACTGTCTAATGTTGCAACCATCCAATTGTCTGTTGCATCATTGTAATGATAAATTACGTTAGTACCACAAGGAGATGTTGAATCGATGTTGTCGATTTGTGCTCCAAGAGCAACTAAATCATCATCATCTAACCAATTGTTAGCCCTTACAGCTCCATCTCCTGCACATGTTCCTTCATACTCTACTACGTATTCGTTAACATCTGAGAAATATGTTACGTGAACATCATATGTTCCACCGTCAGCATTTTCTATTCCAGATACTCCAAGATTCATCATACTTGCTTCATGGTGGTTACCATTTTCTAAACCTGTCATTGGATCTAATAATGTATAATCATAAGGTCCAAGTGTTACTTGGTTAGGTCCACCACAAACATTTGCATCTGTACCATCTGGCATTACTTCAGCTGGCACTGATGGTACGAATTCATTAAGAAGTCCTGAGAATTCAGCATATGTCATACATCCTGTATCTAATCCAGTTACTGGGTGTACAAGACCATTATCTGTCTTGAAACCAACATCTTGGAATGTTACTGTATATGACATTGTTACTCCAGGTGCTGTAATTGCTGGCAATGTTCCCGCAAATGAACATTCTCTGTCCATGTAAGGCAATATTGTCATATCACAAGCTTCAGTTTCTGTCATAACAACGGATCCAGATGTTCCATCAGTCATTGTCCAATCAATTGTAGGAGCAGTAGATGTTGTTGTTGGCGCTTGACCATTGTCAACACCAGATTGTCCGTCTGCAAGAGATATCTCTACAACACGTCCATCAGCACGGTATGTGTCTACTCCTGTGTAAGGATTGAAAGATGTTACAGTAGGTGCTTGAAGATCTGGAGGTAAAATAACTCCTTTCATGTTGATACTATCAATCCACCATTCTTGGTCAAAGTCACTACGGAAAGCAAATGCAACACAAATCCACTTACCTACATATGAAGATAAGTCAACTTCTTGAGCATTCCATGCATAGTTTCCTGGGTTTCCAAGGCTAGCAATTTCTTCATATCCCGAATTAACTACGTTTCCATTGGCATCTAATACTTCATCGGCCATTAAATCGCCATCAGTATCTGCACCTACTTCACAAGATCTCTGTTCGTTTTGTTCGTTAACTACAGCTACCTGAATTCCGTGATAAGATACTGCATTCCACCATTGATACCATTGTGAAACATATTCATGCCAATCCATGAATACACCATCATATTGTGTACCCACTTCAATCATTGGCATAACCATGTACTTAGTTTCATATCTAATTCTTGGACTATCGTCTGCCCGAAGAATACCTTGACACTCAATACCGCAATTACCATAATAATTCCATAAAGCCCTCCAAGTTCCACTTTCAGTAGAAGTTTGTATTCCATCACCATCAGAAGAACCAAATTGTAATTCCATTGGCATGTTTAATGCAGCGAAGTCTTGTGAATATGGTAACTCAATAGGAGCACTGCAACCTACATCCCATGGTTGTGTTCCTAATGGTTTATCGTCAACACCGTTAACAACTCCTGTGTTCATGCCTACTACAGCTTGACCTCTAGGAGTGTCAGGACAGATATCAATTGCCACTCCTTGGTTAGGAGCATATACGAATTGTCCATCATCATCCTTTGACTCTGGGAAAGCGTCCCATACACCATCATTATCACTGTCTGGAGGTGTTGGTTGCACATAAAATTGGAACAAGTCTAAGAACATTGAACCACTTGTTGGTGCAGCATTATGGAAAGCAAAACATACATCTTGTCCATAGAATCTGTCAGGAATTACAAACATTTGTTCTTCCCATGCTTGATAACCAAGACCATAAGGTACTGTGTAAATTGGGTCAGCAGCACCGTCTCCGTTAAGATCTTCCATCAAATTCAACATGTTTCCAGAACCTGCATCACCAACTCCTGGTTGGCAACTCTTTGTTGATGCATAAATTGCAAATTCTCCAGTATTGTAACCGTAGGTACCATACCATGCAAAGTATTCAATCATTATAGCAAAAGACATTCTGTTACCAAACTCTGAATCTGCAGGTATGTTTATTCTAGGGGAAATCATCCAAGCAGAATCTGTGAAATCACTGCTTGTTTCTGCATGAACTATTGATCTATCTCCTTCATATTTACCTGCATTGTAAAGTGAGTAAATTTGCCAGTTGTACAATCCATCGTCTTCGATTGCATTCCATCCATCTCTTCCATCGATGTTTTCATCCATTGGATTAGCTTGGTCACTGTTGAAACTTTCTACATATGCAAGAGTATCTAGACTTGCACCATCATAAAGAATTGATGTAGAAGTCATTGCAACTCCATCTTCACAACCATTTGCATCTACAACTGCTGCAAATGCACTAGGTGTGCTTGGACACCAGTCTACAATATCGTACACTGAATCTCCATCAACATCAGGAGGACATCCGTTTGATCCAATTGACAAGTCTGTGAATGCTGTGTGTACAAACTCATTGTTTGGTGTTCCAGCAATATTGTCAAATCCATCACAGTCATCTACTCCATCAGCAATTCCATCATTATCTCTATCATTAAATTGCCCATATCCTTGAATACGGAAATTGTCAACTGCATAATCATCACGAGATGAATATCCATTGTCGAAATAGAAACGGAATGATAATTGTGATGCACAACCTTCTGCATTACACCAATCGCCACTAAGTTCTAGATTTTCTGTAAACCACCAATCTCCATTAAATGCACCGAATGGATCTACTTGGTTAGGATAGTTGAATCCTGCACCATATTGTTCCCATACAGTTGTCCATTGGCCATTAAAGAAATCTGCACCTGCTGAACCATCACGGTCATCAGCTGCTCTTACATCAAGTCTTAATCCACTGTTTTGGCTAGAAGTACCATACATATGGAAACCGAATGATACGAAAAATTGGTTATAATCATTCGCGTTGATACATGTTGTAGTCATTACTACTCCATCTCCACCTGTTGGTCTTGTTTGCATATAGTATTCACCAGGTGCTTGGACATTTACTTGATCTGCTGCTACTGTTGCTGAAACTTCATTTCTGTAACTACCGCCCCATAATCTGAGTGTATAATCACCATCAGCTGGAATAGTCATACCTACTGTTACTGTGTAACAATTAGAGTAAGAAGTCCATCCCCACCAAGTTGATCCAGTACAGTAATTTTCTAGATAATCACTGAATACTACAGCACCAGATGCATCATAAACTGTTAATACGTTACCATTCCATCCGTCACCATAACTATCTGCCATTGTAACAAAGTAAGTACCTGCTCCAAGAGCTTTTGTGATACCTTGTGTTGCTCCAATTGTAAATGGTAAGGAATCAGGAACGAATCCTCCACCTGCGTTAGGGTTAGGGTAATCAGGTGCCTTCAATACAAAGTATGGTTCACCTTGCCAACTACCTGAAGTCCAATCAGTGGAATAAAATCCATCAACTGGAATTACAATGTCTGATTCTCCATAACTTCCATATGAAAGTGTTGCTGAATCAACATTTGCACCATCTTGATTTAAGAAGTAAATTGTGTTACCATTCCAACCATCACCATATGAATCTGTCATCTCAAGGGTGTATGTACCAGCCTTTAAGTAAGCAGTTTGGTATTGGTTGTAAAGACGCTGTCCAGACATTACTACTTCTCTGTCTTGACCAGAATCAGGGCCATAGCTAGTCCATGAGTTGGATCTAACTCCCCAATTCGAATCTCCATAGTTGAAAATACCCTCTTCAGGAGTAAAATCATCGTCTGATTGGAAGTCTTCTAATACTTCTGGAGCTGCATCAAGTTCTTCTGGATATCCATTACCTCGGTCAATAAGATCAGCATCGCCATCCAAGTCAAGGTTGAAATCACCTTGACATGCTTGGTCAACACGTCCTTCTGTATTGTCCTCATTGGAATCCAAAGGTATCTCTTCTTCGACTAATTCATTATTATCTCTTGATAAAGCACTATTCATGCTTACATCTGATAAAATGCTGTCTGAAAGACTTACATCTCCTTCATCATTGTTCGTTTGTTCTTCTTGAGTCCAGTCTTTTGTCTCTTCACTAGAGACATCATCCTGGGCTGCTACGATTTCTGTTGAGCCAGCATTGTCACTCACCGATAAGACGTTGTTGTCTACCATCGGAGATAATGACATGCCGACCATAATTACGGTCAACAGAAGCCATGCAAATCCTAATCTGTTTTTGTTCATACATGGTCACCTCTCGGGTTACGCTGGCGCGTCTAACACATTAACTGATATAATGGTTTCCTCATACCTGCATTAAGGAAATATGCGTTTCATTAGTAAATTGCATGAATATATATCGAATTAATTTATCATTTCAATTAGAAAAAATAACATTTTCTAATGGAATCAATAATCCCAATCTTGATCGATGTCGTCTCCTCCACCGCCTCGTACCACAAGAATTACTCCTGCAATTACTGAAAGTAATACTACACCACCTATTGCTGGGTATGTCCATGAGGGTAAACCTCCCTCAACCTGAGTACCGATAGTTTCTCCTCCATCTCCGTTGTTAGCTACAGCTCCTGAACTTAAATCCAAAGTTGCTTGCCCTAATTGTATTTTATTATCATATTTATCAACAGCACTAACTGCATAAAACCATTTTACCTTAATTGTTGGTTTCACTGTTAACATCTGTTCTGCTGTACCTGTTGAATCAAAACATGTGCTGAGAGAGTTTGGATCTACTCCTCTACAAATTTCCCAATGATGAACATCAACAGTATTACTAGATTCCCAAGTCACCAATACATTAGTATCTTGAACTGTTAATAACACATTAGAAACTACTGGCTCAGGGTCAACAGAATCATCAACTGTTGTTGAATTTGATAATGCCCCTTCGAGATTCGCACCGAATGCATTTTCAGTTCTTACAGTGAATTGATATGTGGTCATATGAACACCCTCTAAAAATTGCCATGATTCAACAAATCTATTCGTAATAATCTTTGAGCCTGCATCATCTCCATCGAAAGCAGTTGTTCCTGAACTATAGTAGATAGCTACCCAATCGTCTGATTGCAATGTACCATCAAGTTCCCAATCTACTTGTACTAAACCAGTTGCCTTATTTTCAACACTTAAATCAGTCAAACCTACTGATGGTGGAGAACCTTGTTTTGCAATAAATACAGCATAAAGTCCAGAAGTCAATAAATCCCCTCCATCTTGCTCCCAGATGATTGTTTGTTCTTTAGTAAATCCATCAAATGCTAATACTCTTGTTTCGAAATTTACCCATGATGATGCTTCCTCATTATAGTACCATAATGTACCATTATCATTATTGTTTATAGCATCATTTGAAAGTAAGAAGGTTAATTCTAAACTTTGTAAACCAACTGAATCTGGTGTAGTTGCGTCTTGTGTTAATCTCCAAACTCCTACAGAATCATATGTACCAGGTAAACTTCCGAGAGTGACATCAGTTTGTTTGTCTCCTGAATTTACTGAACCATCGTTATTTGCATCATTGGAAACTTCCATCTCAAGCCTTTGTGCGGATCTGTAAGATACTTCATAAGAAAAATCACCTGATGAATCCTCAAATACACCCTTTGCCCAAACTAAGATTGGGATGTCAACATATGCTTCAGCACCATAAATATCTGTAACAGCTCCTCTTACATGAGTTGAACGAAGCCATTGTGTTGAAATTCTTCCTTCACAATATTTGGTAGTTCCTTGCTGTAATTCACTAATACAGCCCAATGAAGTTACTGAGCCATCTTCCCCAACTAATTGTAAATCATAACGGAAATTTTTGTTGTCCCCTGGTGCTGCATCATAATCTAATCCTGATAGTTTCAATAAGAACTCATCTTCAAGAGTCAATGGTTCAACTGCTTCCATGTCTAAAACTACGAATGGTGCATTATTAACGACTTCAATTGAATATGTTTGCATATTGTTCATTACGATTTCATCTACATACTCATCAGTATTCACAATTCTTGAATAAGCAGTAATATTGTAAACACCTTCTGCCATAAAATGATATGTGAAACAGAGTGTATCTTCTATTGGTGCTGCTCCTCCTACAAAGGAGTGATTCTCACGTTGTACACTACATCGATAAGCAATTGGGCTTGATTCTGGATCTAATGAATTAACATCTGTATAGTAATCTATTCTATCAGTTGGAGTATCTATCATTACATCTACTGCATATTCATAGGAATTATTAGTAGGATCTAACCCTGAATTATGTATTTCAAAATACATATCATTAGCACCTTGGGATAAAAATTCAGGTGTCGGTGATGCAGAAAGCCTACTCTCAAAAGTTAATGATTCGAAATTTAAATCTTCAAAAGAGCTATCATATCCTTTCATAATACTTGTATCTGTACTTTCATCAGAATCTTGGCTCATAGTTTCTTCACAAGGCAACCATTCTGGTAAACCTCTTTCTTGATTATTCAAAACACAATCATAAGAAATTGTAACATTCTGCCATAATTTAAAACTTACAACTTTTGCTCTAATTTGGAATCCATCATTAGAACCATCTATCATTATTCTACCTGTATAATCTGCCGAAGATCCTATTTCAGCAACATATCTATCGGCCGTTTGTTCAAAATACCCATCACCTTGTGGTTCAGGAATATAACCAACTACTGCTTTTACAGATTTACCAATATTTGGTATTGTGTAATTTGACATATCTTCTCCATTACTTGAATCGTAGAAATGTTCTTCAGAACCATCCCTATCTATTAAAAATGCATCATTTAAACCAGCATTAGTAATTGAAATTTCAACTTCAATATCTCTAATTTCAAATTCAGGAATTTCAAATTGATTTAACATACCATATGAAACATTAACATTGAAATCATAACACATGCCATCTAGTGGACAAGTTGAAGAGATAGTACCATCTGTCAAATCCATGATTTCTCCTCCAGTTGCATCCCAATAAGCTCTAGTTGCAATATCGAATGCTTGATAAACACCAAAGTCAACTGAATATTGATTATTAGTAGGGTCTGTGTCTTGTGAGCTGACAATGTCTACAATGAATCTGTAATGACCTGATTGTGCTGTCCATTGAAGATTGAATAAATCATAACCTGAACCTCCAAGTAATGTTGCAGTAGGTATTTCTTTTTCGAAACAATCTTCACAAACTGCTATTTCAGTCCATGTTTCTTCTAATTGCCATGAATCCTCAAGACTTTGCCCTTCTACAACTTCAGATTTCCATAATCCTACTTCTATCTGTAAATCGGTAACAGGCTCAGTACCTAAATTTGCAACTAATAATTTCATACCCACAGGCTCTCCTGATCTATAAGTATAGTTAGCAGAAGGCTCTAAAATAGATAGGAAAGCAACTTCATAGTCTGTTGTTTCAACCATCATTGGTTCAATTTTTTCGTTTAATTCAGGTGTTGGAATCGTCGCAAGAAGTGGACTCATCAACAGCATTAGCAATATCATCATTGGCGGAAATATTCTCACTTATACTACCTCTGTAGACATAGTCGAGTCGTTCAAGGAATTTAATTGCTTGGGCTTCACATATCAATTATTATTATCCGATTATGAATTAAACTACATCTCTTAATGCTTCTGCAGGATGTATCTGTGATGCCTTTCTTATAGGAACTGCAGTGAATAACAGTACCAAGATATATGATCCAAATACAAATAGCATCATTTCTAACCAAGGCATTGTAAATTGTGCTCCTTGTTCTGACCAAAATACTTGATATAATTGATAATGAAACATAATAGCAACCAATACCCCATTTATCATTCCAAGTAAACTAATCCAAGTAAGTTCTAATAAATATCCAAATAAAATCATTCCTTTATCAAAACCTAATGCCCTTAATACTCCTGTTTGATGTTGTCTCTCACTTACAGAACGCATAGTTACAACTCCTAACCCTGCAATTCCTACAATTAATCCCAAAGCAAGAAATGCCTTAAAGATTGAAAATATCGCGAATATCAAAGATTGGATCTCAATAACCTCTTCTTCAATTACAAATACTTGCATTCCATAATCTACAAAACTTGTTTCTAATTTTTTTGATAATTCGTCCCTCTCAGATAATGATTTGGAATCTGGAATGCTAAACATAATTCTTGTTGGCTCAGCTCCAAAATATTGTTCTGCCAAATCATCTTGCACAAAAATACCACTCAAAGAAAGTAACGATCCCTCTTCTAACACGCCAACAACAATAACTTCTTTTTCTACAGCTAAATTATTACTATTATGTAGAACTATTACATCTCCTAATTGTATTCCATTTTCTTCCCTACCCATATCATACGATGCTGCAAATGCAGAATCCACTATTGTGAATATTTCATTTTCTGAAACTAATTGCCACATCTCTTTTTCACTATTCGCAAGTGATTCGTCCCAAGCAATTAATGGAAGCCCTCCATGATTCGCAAAATTATCATCAATACCTCTTATAATATATCCACTTGTGTTTTGCCTTAATTCCTTTGATGTTGCTTCTTCATTAATTTGATTACTGACTTTAATGAAATTAAAATGCAATAATGAAATTGCATCAAAATCATCTTTTGACATGTTTTCAGGCCAAGGCCATAACTCAACGTTTGAATCTAAATCTAAAGGCCTCTCTAAACTTCCAGTCCCTAATAATTCAAACTCACCTTGAGCCTCTTCAACAAATGAATTTGAATATATTTCAAATTGTGCTGAAAAACCTGCTAATACTACTACTGAAAAAATTGTTAAAGAAAACATTCCTACAACTAAAGAACTCCTTAATGGCTTAGACAAAGGATATGCCAATGCTGTTGGAATCACTGGCCCAAACCTCTTTACTAATCTTCCTGATTTCCCAATAATACTAGCAATTACTGGAGCAATGCTTGTCAAAATAAGTACACCTGCAGCCACACTAAATATTCCCAAAGGAATAAATGAATATCTGGTTTCTTCATATGTACTTCTAATTGGGTCTACACTTTCAGGAAGGCTTGTCCATAAAAATAAAGAGAATGCGCAAAAAGTCATTAAAAACTTAGGTAAAACAACATCTCTCGAAAAATTAATGCCAAATAAATTAAATTTTGGTTTGATAAAATAGTATAACGCAAATCCAAAGATTGGCATTACTGCAAGAATTAACAAATATCCAACCATCATCCAACTAGCATGTAACATCTCACTATCTGAATCTAATATCAATAATAATAACCCAAAGAAAATAGAACCAGAAAAAAGAGATAAACTCACGATAATCCATAACCAAGAAAATCCAGAATTATTCTGATTAGGTAAATCCCTTAATGCCGCAACAACATTTAATCTTGAATTTCTCCAAGAAGTTATCCATAAAGTAACCCAGGTAATTAAAAATCCTATTGAAAAACCTGCAATCAAACTAGAATATGACCAATAAAATACAAATTCACTGTTTAATGATGAAAAAGTAATCTTAAATCCAAGAGATATTAAAAATGCTACAAAAATTCCTGCTAATGCTCCAATTGCACTAGATACAATAGAAAGAAGTGATCCTTCAAAAACAAACATTGCCCTCATTTCGGGCCTTTGCATGCCAATTGCACGCAACATGCCCATCGAACTTTTTCTTTCTTCTGCCAACATAACAAATATATTAATCACTAATAATATTCCAGCTACCACAGTAAATGAACCAAATACTAAAAAGAAACCTGCAACATTTTCTGATGCTGATTCTGATGTTTCGATAATTGACCTTTTAATGTCTCTTACACTAACATCATATTGTGATGCCTTTGCTTTTTGATCCATCCAATCTTTTAATTCAATCTCTAATTGATCAAATAATGTTTCATTCCCTAGATCAAGCCCCGTAATTACAACAGATGTTCTCTCACCTGCTGTTGAACCAGCAATTTTTTCAGCATCGCTCATATTTAGTAAAGCAAAAAGTAACTCATCGTATCCTGGCTGATCAAATAATTGTGGAACCGAACCTAAATCCGCTGAATAAGATAGTTTTTCACCTTCAGTAGTACCAAACAAATAAGGTATCACTCCTAAAAATGAAAGATTTTCAGATTCTTCTAAAACCAACGAGCTGGAAACCCATCCTGGTAAATCAAAAGTACCTTCATCTGGAGAATCAAAAATAAAATTGAAATCTCCATCTATTGCCATTCCAATTAATGGTATTAAATTTGCAGAATCTATTGTTCTAATCAAAGGAAATCTTGGACCTGTAGAATCATTAGAAACCGTAACAACTCCTTCATCTGCTAAAAGTAATGCATAATTATTCGAAATACAGGCTTTATCTACAAAATCTGCCTTCTCCTTTGCTCCATACGGAACACTGTACTGAGAAGGAGTAAACTCTGTCGAATTCCATATATACAATAATTCTGTTTCTTTTATCCAAACCCCATTACAACCTAAAGCAACAAGTGTTCCTGAGGGTAAACCAAAATGACTTGCATTTTCTCCTATTTCAAATAATTCATCTGATTCATTAAATGACATTTCAGACATTAGTTTCATTTGATCAGAGTTTGTTGAAGTTACATCCCACATCACTCCTCCAATTTCGACTAATTTATTTTGCCCAATGAAAAGATCTCCCCATTCACATTCTATTATGGATTGATTCAAATTCATTAATTCCTGTATCGACAATCTACATGTTTTTGAACCAAATAAATCATGTGCTCGAATCAATACATCCTTTTCATCTGAGATTACTTCTATTCTAAACAATTCGTTGTCCCAATCATCCCTATCCAATACTATTTTTTCCCAATCATTTCCTTCATATAATAATTCGATAATGGTGCTATCATTAGTTATTCTTGTAGCTAATAATTTATCATCGCCCAACAATTCAATAGAATGTACCTCACTTGTTCCATCTTCACTTATTGGTAAACTTACATATTCAGAATTACCAGAAATATCCATTTTTGTAATCCCTTTTGAATGAGCAATAGCTGCATTAGATGAATTATATGATTCGAAATCATTGAATGTCATATCATCTGGAAAAGTAAATTGTGTCCACTTACGGTTTGAAGAATTATAAATTGACACACCTAATGAAGAAGAATACCATTCAACTTCTTGACTTACAAATAATGAATCTAATTCTGAACCCAATAATCCTACGACATCATCTGCGCGATATCTTACTTGGAAAAGTTGTGCTTGAAGTGTTTTGTAAATACTAAGATTAGATGAGGCACTTTGTGCTATTTCTTCAATTTCTTCAATCATAGACACAGATAATCTAGCATCACCTGATTGTAAAGATACACTCATTGCAAAATTATCTATATCCTTTTGAAGTAAAAAACCTACATCTTCTGCTTTAATGACTTTGTTAAAAATTGATTTTACTTTAGAATATATTTCATCAACGGAATAAGTACTATCTTTTGGGCCCCCTTTAGCTGAAATATCAATAAAGTTTACCTTCCCTTCTTTGTTCTGAATCTCCTGTGCAGTTTTTAATGTTGAAAATAATACTGGAGACTTTGAACCCCTTACAGTAGATGAACCATCCATTTCCACAATTTTCCAAATAGTGATCATAATTGTTTCAACAGTGCCAATTCCTGTAGAAGTATCATATTTTGTAAAACTTAAAGATACTCTTTCACCTTCATCAATTCCTAATTCATCAGCTAAAGCCCGATTTGCAACAAATGAATAATTATTCGTTAATTTCTCTTGTTCTTCTAAATCAAGATAACTTACTCCTCCTTCTCCACCTAAAAGTTGCCATGGTCCTTCTGTATGATTAAATGAATCTGCAGACCACCAAGTTGCACTTGGTTCAACTAATCCTGAATTAGAATTAGATAATGAAATATCAATATATCTTCCATAATAATATCCATCCATATTTTCACTAACTTTAGAATCATTAAGCAATGACAAATGGAATGTATCTGCTAATTCTTGATCTATCTCTTTAGATAATCCGGATGCTTGAGAAAATCCACTTTCAGTACCTCTTATTCGTATATCTGTCTCTCCTAATATGATGTATGCTTCTTCTTGAATTGTGGCATTCAAACTATCCCCCACAACTAAACTTGATGTTATTATTGCTGAACCAATAAGTAATCCTGTCATCATTAAAGCAGTATTTCTTTTGTTTCTGAATAAATTCCTTATGCCTAAAATCCACAACAACCTATGTTTTGCGGAAAATAAAACCATCAAAGTCATGTGAGTACAAATTCCAACTACAATACTTAGGATTACTGAGGTAGATAATTCAAGGCGCAACAGATCTGACAAAAACATTGTAAATGTTGCCAATAATATCGGCATTACCAACAATAACAAATGTGTTTTATAATTCAAATTTTTTAAACCAGGTTGACTAAAGAATTGAATAAATAAATTAGAAATTAAAAAACCTAAACCTATAAGAAAAGTTAGTATCGCTGCAATTAAATCCATACTCTTACCCTACTATTCTTCTTCAGCATGATTATATGAATCTCTAAAAATTCTGCCATCTCGCATTTCAAGCACTCTTGAACATCTTTTTGATACTGCTTTATCATGAGTTACAATCAACATTGTAATATTCAATTCCTTATTTAATTCAACTAGCAAATCCAATATTTTCTTACCTGTTTCAGAATCAAGATTCCCTGTAGGCTCATCAGCTAACAACAATCCTGGCTGATGTACATATGCTCTCGCGATTGTTACTCTCTGTTGTTGTCCTCCAGATAATTCCGCAGGGCGATGAGATGCCCACTCTTTCAAACCAACTTTTTCTAGTGCTTCAAGTGCTTTTTTACGTATACTTTTTGAGTTGGGTTCTGCACTATTTAATTGAAGTGGCATTTCAACATTTTCTAATGCGGAAAGTACGGGAATCAAATTAAATGATTGAAAAATGAATCCTAATTGTTCCCTTCTTACTTTTGTTCTTAGCATATCGTCACCCTCAAAAATTGATACTCCTTCAACAAATACTTCGCCTACACTAACTTCATCTAATCCTGAAAGGCAATTCAAAAGAGTTGTTTTTCCACACCCAGAAGGACCCATGACCGCAACCATATCTCCTTGGTTTATCTTTACAGAAACGTCCCTTAATGCCTCAACACGTGTAGCTGCAGTTTCATAGACTTTCCAAATCCCCTTAGCCTCAAGTACTCCGACCATGACATATCGATTAAGTATGCAAATATAATCTAACTCTTTGGCCATCTCATGGGAGAGGTCTCAGTGTTATTGTTTGGGCCCCTTGCTGAAGCATTTGGAATTTCAGAAACTTCTCAAAAAATTGAGAATGATTCTACTCCCGAAACAATACTTGTACAAATGGGTCTTTTAGAATGGAAGAAACAAGGATTAAGATGTGCAATAAATCAAAAAATATGCGATTTTGATACTATTCTTGAAGATGGTGATGAACTTGTATTTCTAACACCCGTATCTGGTGGATAATTGAAAAATACGTTAATTATCAAATTTTTAAGAGACATACATTTGAACTTGAACAGTCACGCAATACTCATATGGCGATAGGACCTCCAGAGATTGCAGTAATTTTAATCATTTTTTTCTTACTATTTGGTGCTGAAAGATTACCTAAATTAGCAAGATCAATGGGGCAAGCAAAAGGAGAATTTCAAGAAGGTTTGAATGAAGTTGTAAATATCCCTGAGAAAAAGAAGACGTTTACTGATTTAGATGCTGGTGGAAGAA
The DNA here is from genome assembly GCA_949514915.1 of Methanobacteriota archaeon. Lineage (GTDB taxonomy): Archaea > Thermoplasmatota > Poseidoniia > Poseidoniales > Poseidoniaceae > MGIIa-I. The sequence continues at coordinate 21,222 of CATFLP010000116.1, forward strand.
CTCCTGAACAAAAATTAGCAGATGATGCTAAAAATGCAGGTATTGATCCAACGGGAATGGATACTGATTCAATTAAAGATGAATTGGAAGAAAAAGAAGATTAAAACTTATTTTTTCTTCTTTTTCTTTAGTTTAAATGGAGAACCACAATGATCGCATATTGATTCTTTATTATTACTATCAGAAACTTTGCTCTTCCCACATCCAGTACATACTTTCATCCATACCCACACATCATCAATTCCTTTTTGAATCACACTTTTCCATGATTTACCTGCTTTAGTAAGAGTGTTCTGAATTCTATAATCATCGGTGTATAACACCTCATTTAATTGAAAACACAAAGCAATTAAATCAATATCTACCATTGATAATTTTGTTAAATCTCCTGAATTACTTGCTGCATTTCTAGCTTTAACAAGATTCGTTTCATCGGGAGAAACCCAAATCAAATCTATACTTTCAATGAGCATTGCTTTTTCAATTGAAACCTTTTCTAATTCATTTAATTGAGACTTTGCTACAATACCCTTAGACAATCTTTCTACAGGCCAAGCCAATAATGCCGCTGTATCAAGTATCGCCATGAACAAATGCTAGAGGAAATATAACATGATACCTTCTATTACAATAAGTATTGATACATCGGACCAATTAGGGAGTATAATGGGTTGGCAACAACAAATACTTGAATGGTTTGAAATCTTTGGGCCTGCAAGTTTAGGCTTACTCTCATTTACTGAAGCAATCATTCAACCTGTACCTCCAGATTTAATGTTCTTACCAATGCTCATGAATCATGCTGGAAACATACCGATGATTCTTTGGTTATGGATTGTAATTACAATTACGAGTGTTTTAGGAAGTTTAGTAGGATATTGGATCGGTAAAAATTGGGGAAAAACGCTTATTACAAAATTTAATGGTGAAAAACACATTACAAAATTAGAAATTTTAACTGAAAAATATGGCACTATTGGTGTTTTTATTGCAGCATTCTCTCCAATACCATACAAAGTCTTTGGATGGTTCGCTGGAATGGGAGAGATGGATAAAAAATCATTTCTCTTAGCAGGCTTAATCGGAAGGGGTATGAGATTTGGAATCGAAGCGATTCTGATTGGCATTTATGGCCAAGAAGCCCTTGATTTTCTAAACAATTTATTAGATCAAGAATTACTAATGGGAATAATATTAATTGTTATTGCAGTTATCTCTTATTATGCTTGGAGATGGTGGGAAAATCTGAAAATTGAAACTGAAACTTCATGAGTGTGATAGGTTTCGGCCACCATACCGGAGCTCGATTGGTGTAGTCCGGCCCATCATCTCGCCCTTTCGAGGCGAGGACCCGGGTTCGAATCCCGGATCGAGCACCTTTCTAATTACCAAGGAAGTATTTCTCCATCATATTGAATGAAGCGCCCAGAATTTTCTAATGTTTGAGATTCTAATACCTTCATCATTCCATTAACACTTTCAGGCATTGTAACTGGAGCCATAGAACCTCCCATGCCTGTTTTTACCCAACCTGGGTGAAGTATTGCAAATGTAATGTTATTTTCTAAAGCTTCATTTTTCATTGCTGCAGTAAACATATTTAGGGCAGATTTAGATGCTCTATAAGCATAAGAGCGCCCTGATTTACAATCATCAATAGAACCCATCAAACTACTAATCATTGCAACCTTAGTAAGTTTATCATGTGACATTTTTTCATATAATGCTTGAACCATTCTTACTGGCCCTATTGCATTAATGTCCAGTACATCTAAAGACCATTTGTCATCAATATCTTCTAATTTTTGCCATCTTCCATCTCCTACTCCTGCATTATTTACTAACAAATCTATAGGGCCTTCAACTTGATTACAAAAATCAATTACTGATTGATTAGATTGAACATCTAGTTGATGAATAAATAAATTAGAATTAGAAAAATTTTCTAACTTATCTAAATTTTTTCTATAACCTGCATAAACTGTCCATCCATTTTCTAATAATTGATTTACCCATTCAGATCCTATTCCTCTGTTTGCTCCTGTTACTACTGCGATTGGCATTTATTTCACTAACACATTACAAATGAAGAAAGGTGATATAACTTTACAATTTGATTTTATAGATCTCTAGGGACCTCAGCCCCTAGAGATCCTATACTCAAGAATTCTGAATTTTCTGTTTTAAACTTACTATCTTACGCTACAGCAATAATACCAGATGTACCAGCAATCATTTGACCTTTGTATTGTATTGATACTTTTAACTCACAGGATGCGCCTTCAGTACCTGATCCAGCTGCACCACAGATATCTGTGGAACCGCCTTCAGAGATGGAAATTACTTCATAGCCAGACCATACAGTGTCAGCTGTTTCTTCTTCAACAGAGCAATCATATCCATTAGGTTCACATTCGTATGTCATACCATCTTCTTCATCAAATAATATAATTCTCAAAAATGCCCACTCAAGATCTTCTGGACCATGTGTGAATGACAATCTCAGTAGCCTATCAGTCATTCCGTCTGTTGTTGCGCTTGGGTGGTCTTCAGCCTTGAATTGATTTTGTTCCTCTATATCTTCTTGAGGTGCCTCAGCTAATGAACTAGCCCAAATATACATCATTGCCGCTGAAGTATCAATAGGTACCATCAA
>CATFLP010000117.1 GCA_949514915.1 Methanobacteriota archaeon
CTTTGATCAGGTATCTTTTCTCCTAATTCCATTCTATTTCTTACTGCTGCTGCAGTAGTCCTTACTTCTCCAATACTTGCTTGAGGGCACCCAATTACAACCAAGTCAACTTGTCCTTTAGGCGATAATTCTTCATAACGTCCTATTAAATTTTCATTGGTGAATAATAATTCTCCCTGGGGCTTCCAATTTTTATTTAATACAGGATTTTCAGTAACGCCATCAATCCATAACATTGGGCAGCCATAATTAGCAGCGGCTGCCGCCAAAGACTTTTTTTGTTCAAACGTTATTTTTTCAGGCAGACCAATAATGTATGGCATCAAACCCCAAGGTAAATCCCATCCAGGTTGAATTTGCTTACCAATCCAATCTCCAAATACGCTCCAATCAGCCATATCTTCTAAATTACAATCTACGATAACACGAACATTAGGGACTCTATTCTCTTCAATATGCAAACCCCACTTTGGAGCCCAGCCTGTAAGTGCTGTAGATAATGCTGACAAACCACTTTCACGATTTGTAATTAATGAGGTATATGAATTTGAAAATGCTACTGCATTGCTTTCTGCCCAAGAACCAATTCCTTCATATTCAATACCTTTATCATAAGGAGTGCAGGATAATGTTGCATCAATTCCAAGTTTAGAATAAGAATGAATTATTTCAAATTGTTGTTCTAGGAAATCTTCAGTTTGAATATCCATCTCTTTCATTTTTTCTTTATCACATCCAGCACTATTCAATGTTGTTGGTATTTCCACATGTGCATCCATATCTCCCGCAAGATCTTCTAAAAATCTTCTAAGACCATGCCCTCCAGTAAGTGGTGAAACTCCACTTACATGTGCATGAGTACACCTGATAAATTCATTTGCTCCTGCTGTTGATGCTAAATCAACTACCAACCTAGCTGCTTTCTGTTTTGTTAAACCACAATCGCCATCTAGCATTTTTTTTAATTCCAAGGGAATTTGCATCAATTATTCCTCCATCGATGTTCTATCTCTTTTCTTATACACTGGTATTGGATTCATTTTGTGAGAATTTATTTTATTTAATCTTAAATATATGTCTAAAACTTCTTTTTGTCTTTGAGTTAAATTATCATTACTATTACCTTCTAATTGAGACATAGCCCATTCTAACTCCTCATAAGTTGCTCCCATTTGATCTTCATCTGTTCTACCATCTTCCCATAACCCGTCAGTAGGTGGAGCATCTTGAATCTCTTGAATAATTCCCAAAAAATCACCTAAGGCAAAAACTTCTGATTTATACAAATCTGCTATTGGAGAAATATCTACACCACCATCTCCATATTTAGTGAAAAATCCAACTCCAAAATCCTCAATTTTATTTCCAGTTCCAACTACAATTCCGTTATTAGATGCTGCAATTGCATATAATGTAGTCATTCTAATTCTTGCCCTTGTATTAGCTAGTGCTAAATCTGAAATTTCCAGTTCTTTCAAATCATTTTTTCTGAAAAAGTCATAAGTCCCAGAAAGATCTATTTCTTTACTCTCAACATTTCCCCAATTAGATTTTAGCCACTCAATATGTTTTCTTGCCAAATTATCTTGTGATTCTTTTTGATGAATTGGCATATTCAGAACTATTGTTCTTAACTCTGTTTTTGAACATAGAGTAGAAGTTACTGCAGAATCAATCCCTCCTGAAACACCTACAACTAAGGTATTGATATTATTGTTAATAGCATAAGTTCTAATCCAGTTCACAATATCATTGCTTAAATTTTCTAAATCTTCCACTATTTCTTCCTCCTTGGGAATCAATATCCTTCCAATTTATGCCATTCTCCATCTGGTGATTGATGCCACCAAGTACCGTCATCTGATTTTTGCCACCATTGACCGTGTTCATCTTGCCACCAACCTTCACCTCTACCTTCTGTTGCTGCTTCATAAGCGGCTCCATACGCATCTGCTTGATATCTCGCTTCTGGTTCTTTTTGAGGTGGAGGGGTTGGTGCAGGTGTTGGCACGGGAGTTGGCGTCATTACGGGAGGTGGTGAAGAAGGACTGGTTTCCTCTTCTTCATATTCAATCCAATCTCCATAATAATCATCTTCTTTTCCTTTTCGTAATACGACAAGTAGTAAAATTAAAACAGCTACAATTAAACCAATGAAACTTACTACTACAATTGGATTTGTTCCTTCAAATACGGCATTTAATCCAGTTGCTTTAGGTGGTAAGATATCAATGAATGGCCCATCAAGTACCTGATCTTGCCATTCCACACGAATATGATGTAACCCCTCTATATTTGGCACCCATTCATATCTTAATTGAATAGGTTGAGATCCTAGTGGTATTGATTCATTTTTACTAGCTATTGTCTTTGTTGCACCAGACGGAAGAACCTCATATATTGTGAAAAATATATCTCCTTTTGCGTCCCCTTCATTTCTTGCAACAATAGTAATTTGAATTACTTCTTCTGAATTCTGTTCTCCCGAAGGACTATATTGAATGTCTGAAGCACTTATTACAACAATGGCTTTTCTATAATGGATGGGAACTTCTGCCAAAGGAGATGATGGATTATTATCATCTACATCTATCTCATTACCTGCCATATCTGTACCACTAATCCATAATTGCAATGTAGATGGTTTAGTGTAATGTGAATCCAATAGTAATGCTCCAATTTGGATTGTTCCACTTAATGTACCTGTTCCTGCAGAAGTTACCACATCTAAATCTTCGATTCCTTCAACAACTGTTACTGATGGATTTTCATCAAAAATTACTCTCCAATTTAATTTTACATTGCTTGTATTCAGATATGTTTCTTTGAAAGTTGCTTCGAATTCAATACTATACATGTCTTCTATTTCCAATTCAACATCTGTTCTAGGTTTAATTACTTCTAGAATAGACGGTGATTCACTATCAACTACTACTGATACTGAAGATTGGCTAGTTTGATCAATATTTGACAAGGGCAATGCAAACAACTCCCATTCCATCACATAGCCTCCATTAGCCTGTGGAGCTGTAAGAGTTACACTAAACTCTCCATTTTCAACTGTTGCCAATATGGGTTGCAATCCCGAAATTAATACCTCAATATCTAATGATTCTGTTGGTAAAGCATTAGTCCAATAAAACTGAACTTGTCCAGAAATTGTAATCTCACTTCCAGGATATACCCATGCACACTTCAAAGTAGGATTCTGGGTATTTTGTGATACGGGGCAATAATCCTGATTACCAGAAGAAAATTCCATCATAATAGTATCATAAGGAATCCATATTTCAGCATTAAATTTCCATTTTAGATTTGGATAAGAGGTGATGTCTTCATTGCCACCTCTATCAACCATCATTATCTCTGGCGTTCTAATTTGTCCATTATCATCTAAATCCCATGCTAATGCAAAGGTCACTCTAAATTCTAAATCAGTAGTATATGGTCCTACAGAACCTGTTTCTGCAAATACATCACATACCCCAATCACAAGATAATCTGATTCGGAAGCACATTGCCTTGATTCACCATCCCAATGGATTTCCAAACTACCCGACATGTCATCTTCATCGCTTAATTTATCATCTAAATTCAACGAGATAATATCAATATCACTTAATCCGTTAGGTTCTGTTAAAGGGAAAATCATAGTATAATCAATCATTGGGTGACGGAATGCATCAGTAGAATCAATATCCCATATTGCATTATTTTCATTCAAAACTGGTGCTCCATCTTCCTTTAATTGATAGGTAAATAATTGTTGATCTTGAGCTGAAGAACCGCCCATTTCCAACACATTACCCGCTGCATCTGCACCTACTAAATATCCAGTAACAATATTTCCTTCATTACCTAACAAATCACTAAATGTATGTGTAAAATTACCTTGAACAGTAGTCAAATTATCTGGAGCAACGAGAGGGAACGGTTCAAATTCTTCAGGATCTGGAATTTCATTATAATTTAGATCATTTACCCACTCCCTCCATAGCATCAACGTTAATGAGGGCGGTAATATTGGCCTGTCTGCTATTTCAAAAGACAGTTCTTGCATATTACTTGGCACTCTGTGATCATACTTTTCTACGCTTGAATTCATAACAACAGGTGCTCTTGAATCCGTTTGGAAATCTCTACTTAATCCAATTGTAGTCAAATCATCTCCACCTGGAACTAAGGATTCCAAAGTTAATGTGAACGAAAGTTGTTGTTCTGTAGGAGGTAATATCATTGTAATATTCATTAAATTTCCATCTACCTCCTGAGTTTGCCCTACAATTAAATCATCTTGATATAATTTCAAAAGTAATAAATCACTTCTAGGTGCACGACCATCATCTAATCCTTCATATGCTAATTCTGCACTAAATGTAACAACAGTACTTGCTTTTAGATATGACAATTCTTGAGGTATAGCAACTCCTAAATCATTAATAACATTCCATTCTGAAATATAATAATCATTTTCAATCCCATTAGAATCTCCTACTCCAAATTTTTGAACAGCAGGCAAACTCTTGTAACCTTCAGGTGTTGAAACTCTTGAAGAAATTGTAACTAATGGTTCATCATCCCATATTGGATTTAATCTAAATTTAAATGTTGCATCTACTTCTTGTGGTGAACTACTTACCAATACGATTTCCGCAGATTCTGAAGGATGTAACTCAACTAAATCAGATCCTAAAGATTCTTCTCCATTTGTAGTAATTGTAGGTGCACCTCCAAGAACTGGCCATTCCATTACAACACGATTATTAATTCCAGCAATTTCAATCTGTACATCATCTATTACTTCTGTTGCTGAAGTATGCGTAGTAACTACCTCTAACCAATGTTCAGATGCTGTCAAAGTTGCCGAATCGTTAACAAAATCAATTAATGTAGAAGTCATTCCACCTACTGAATCAATATTCATTATTTCAAAATTTAATTTCGAGGAGTATGAGGTCATCACAGGGATTGGTACATTCATAGTTGCTCCTATGCCTGTTTGTACACTTGCAGCATATGCATTTAATTCGTCAAGAAATTGCGAATCTGAATTAAATTGTAAATTAATATCTTTATTAGACCTAGCTAACAATCCATCAATCATCAAATTTCCACCAGAACCAGATACATCTAAACTACAATTTACAAAATCTATCCCTTCTGCATTATAGCCGACAACATTGCCATTTTCTAATGCTTGATTTAATTCGTTTAATTTATCTTCAGCGAATCTGTAAACAAATCTTTCTGATGTTATTGCCCCATAATTTGCTTCATCAATCAATATATTCCCACAAAATAATTGCCATTGTACTCCACCAACATCTTGACTAGAATCATCTGACCATATTTCAAAAGAAAAGGAATCTATTTCTGTTGCAGCAGGCAACCAAAATGCCGTCTGTGCACTAGTACTGCTTATCAGATCTAAGGACTGTGTCATACTTCCATCTGCAAATCTATTTTGCCAACCCCATGGTCCTAATTCATCTGCATCTAAACTCCAATCAATCCTTTCATCATCTGCAATATTTAATTTCAAATTTTCTGGCAAGGAAGCATAATGTAATTCAACATCATATTCTTTGAATATAAATTGTGTTGAACCTGAATTTACAGGTACAGAAACTCTAAACTGTACTGTATGTGCTGGAGATGGCAAATCTTGAGTAGAATCATCTAATTCTACCTCATACCATGTACCTCCATCTACAGATACTTCTAGAATTCCAGAACTAATTCCTGAAGTTACATCAAAATCTAAATCCCAACCCGCAATTGGCCTATGAGATTTTATCATAGAACTTGTAATTGTATTGGAGGACACTATCTCTGTTTTTTCTGCATTCCATGCATAATTTCCTGACCAAGTTTCACCAGGATTAGAAAGGAATGTGTCCTTTATTTTTCCTTGGATATTAATTGATTCAATTTGGAAAGGGCCATTGTCTGAATTGACAAATATCCTCAATAAGGGGTGTTCTTGCCAATCTATTGTACCTAAATCTGCCCTCGTAGATTTAATATTCTCAAACCCAACGATTGGATCATTTGTAATTCCATCCAAAACAGACCAACTTAATCCGTATGTTCCTGATGTTTTTGCATTAATACTAACTACACCATATTGCCCTGGTTCTACATCATAAACGGCAGAATTATCTGCTCCAAATGACGGTGAAGTCCAATTTCCTGGACCAGGAACTGTAACTTTTACATCATCAATAAACCACCAATCACAACAAGTTCCAGAACCTCCTGCTTGTCTAAATCTAAATTTAAAATCTGACCAGAATGCATCAGTTGGCAATGTATATGTTACATCCTGCGCTGTATATCCTGGTATCCCCAAATTTGCATTAAAATATGGGCATGTATTTGCTGGTTGACAATTTCCAGCTTGAATCTGTTTCCATTGTTGATTTGATGCCCAATATTCAAAATAAAGATGCTCTGTAGTATCTGGGTCTTCTCCACAATTAGAAACCCCTTCTTTCATCCAAAAGTAAACGTAACCATTTGATAATCCTGAAAGATCCATAGTATTCGATTCAACATTAACAGCGCCATTCCTTAACATCAATGATCCTCCTGTAGAACCATTAGTTCCACAACTTAGATATCCTGTATTTCCACTACCTGTCATTGTGTTGTCATTTATTCTCCCATTTGCAGAGTTAGAAGACGTCCAACCTTGTGGTAAACTACCTTGAAGGTTATCAAAATCCCATACATTTTCAACACCAAATGTAGTCATAAACGTCCCATTGTAGTTTACTCCGTTGTAGGATGCATCATAATGAGACCAGTCTGCTAAGCTATTCCATTCTATTGAATCCTTATTTACAGAATGATCAGCAGACATCATCATTTCAAGATTAGTAAATGTATCACCTCCAGGGATATCCACTGACAAATCATATGATGTTGTAGAAGGCCAATCTATTGAAACTGCAACATCTTGTCCCTCTCCAGCTCCTTTAGATTCTTTATCTAAATCTAATAATTCAGAAGTCATTTCATTTGAAATAAATGGCAAATAACTAGTCAAAAAAAGTAAGGCTACTGCCGCAATCACACGGCTACGGTTGACGTGCATCGGTAGTTGGAATCGCGTCATGTTTGTCAATGCATCGGTATACTAACGAATATTCTTAAATCAAGGTCATATTCAAAACAGGTACTTGACTCGGCGAAACATGGTAGCACCCAATGCCGCGGGAGAATATGATTCTGTTGCGTTAGAAGAGTCCATCATGAAACGTTGGAAAGAGAATCAAACATTTGCACGTTCAATTGAATATAGAAGGGACGGGAAACCATTCATTTTTCTTGAGGGCCCACCTACTGCAAATGGCCGCCCTGGAATTCATCATGTTGTTGCTAGAACATACAAAGACTTAGTATGTAGATGGAAAACGATGGAAGGATATCTCGTTGAGAGAAAAGGAGGTTGGGATACCCACGGATTACCTGTGGAAATAGAAGTTCAGAAAAGATTGGATCTTATGAGCAATGATGCCATAATGGAATTCGGTATGGAAAAATTCAATGAAGAATGTAGAAATTCTGTTTGGACATATGAAGACGCATGGAGGAAAATGAGTGAACGTATGGCATTTTGGGTAGATTTAGATAACCCATATGTGACACTACATAACGATTTCATTGAATCTTCTTGGTGGGCATTAAAGCAAATGTTCGAAAAGGATTTACTATATAGGGGATACAAAGTATTACCATATTGCCCTCAAACAGGCACATCATATTCAAGTCATGAAGTTGCATTAGGGTATAAGGAAGTAGAGGAACCATCAGTATATGTGAAATTCAAACTTGAAGATGATGATGCTTCTATTTTAGCTTGGACTACAACTCCATGGACACTACCTGGAAATGTAGGACTTGCAGTCGGCCCCGAAGTTACTTATTGCAGAGTAAGAATTAGTGAAGAAGCTGGAAACTGGGATGGAAGAGGTGGAGCAAAAGTAGGAGAAGAAGTCATTCTTGCAAAAGATCTTCTAAAAGAAGTGATGCGTCATCATGTTGAAATTATCTCTGAATTCCCTGGTTCTGAACTTGTAGGTAAAGCGTATATCCCATTATTCCCTGGTGCTGTGGACAGAGGTGAAAGTAAAACTGCTTGGACAGTGGTATCTGCTGATTTTGTAACGACTAGTGATGGTACTGGAGTGGTTCATACTGCCGTAATGTATGGTGAAGACGATTACAACCTAGGTAGAGAAGTTGGTTTTCCTGAAGTTCATACAGTTGGAATGGACGGAGCATTTGTTGAGGGAATCCATTCAGAATTAGATGGAAAATATGTAAAAGATTGTGATGATATTATTATCAATCTACTAACTGATTCAAATAAATTATATCGTGAAAAAATGTATGTTCACGACTACCCACATTGTTGGAGAACTGGGCATCCTTTGCTATACTATGGAATGGAATCTTGGTTTGTGAGAATGACTGCAGTAAAGGAAAGGTTACTAGAATTCAATGATCAAGTAGAATGGGCGCCAGATTGGGTCGGCGAAGGTAGATTTGGAGAGTGGCTAAGAAATGTGAAAGATTGGGCTATTTCTCGTGAACGTTTCTGGGGTACACCATTGCCTGTATGGAGAAGTGAAGATGGTGAAATGAAATGCATAGGCTCTATTGAAGAGTTACAACATGAAGTTGAAAAAGCAAATGCAGCAGGTGTCGAAAACCCTACATGTCCTGATGATGTTGATTTACATAGACCAATAGTTGATGACTTTGTATTAATTTCTGAAAGTGGTTCTTTGATGAAAAGGGAACCTTTTGTAATGGATTGTTGGTTTGATTCGGGTTGTGCATTTTTCGCACAATGGCATTATCCGTTTGAAAATGAAGATAAAATAACCGATGCTTTTCCAATTGATTACATTTGTGAAGGTGTAGATCAAACAAGAGGGTGGTTCTATACACTATTGGCTGTGAGTACTACTGTTTTCGATTCAATATGTTACAAGCGCTGTTTAAGCCTTGGATTAATCTTAGATAAAGATGGTAAAAAAATGTCTAAATCAAAAGGAAATGTAGTGGACCCTTGGGACCATTTTAACAAAGAAGGTGCTGATTCATCAAGATGGTATATGGTCACTGCTGGTGCACCATGGAACCCTCTAAAATTTGACCCTGATGGCGTAAGAGAAACATATGCTAAATTTTTCTTAACTCTTTGGAATGTTTACAAGTTCCATGCTGATTATGCGGCATTAGATGGATTTGACCCCGAAGAAGATATTCTACCAGTTGAAAAAAGACCTGAATTAGATCGCTGGATTTTATCTAGAGCAAGTACGGTAGCAAAAGAGTACCAAAATCAATTTATCAATTGGGATTTTCACAAGGCATGTAGAGATTTAGAAGATTTTGTAATCAATGATTTTTCAAATTGGTATGTAAGAAGGAGTAGAAGAAGACTTTGGGATGAAGCTACGAATGATGACAAAAGAGCTTGTCAACACACATTACATGAAGTTCTTTCACTTGTTTGTAAGTTAACTGCACCTGTTGCGCCATTTATGGTAGATGAAATCTATTCAAATCTTAATGGCGACTCAGTTCATTTATCTCACTGGCCAATTCAAGATGAGGGTGCATTACCTCCTCAAGATTTGAGTCTAGAATCTAAAATGGAACTAGTACGTTCACTTGCAGAAACAGGAAGAAGAATTAGGGTTAAAGCAAAAAGAAGACAAAGACTTCCTTGTAATGAAGGTTGGATTGTTGGAGGTCCAGATTTAGGAGTATTTCATGAAATACTAGCTGAAGAATTGAATGTTGAAAATATTTCTACAGTAAATGAGTTAGATAAATTTCAACAGATTGAATTATCCCCAAATAGAAAAATGCTAGGTAAAAAATGCAGACAAGATTTACCCTCTGTATTAGAGGCGATTTCATCTGCAGACCCTAATTCAACATGGGAAGAAATTCAAGCAGGAACATGCAAACTTGCAGGATATGAAATTACTTCGGAAGATGTTGAATTAAGACGTGTTGAAAAAAGTGGATTTGCAGCAGAAACCATCACATTTTCAGAAAATGATGAAGATTTAGATGTAAGCCTAGTCTTAGATATGCAAATCACTCCTGAACTTGCTTCAAAAGGATTAGCTCGTGATATAATTAGAAGGATTCAACAAAAACGAAAAGATCTAGGTCTTGACATAGAAGAAAATATTGAATTAACTGTTTGGTTAAGTGATGGAAATCCTGAACTTTTAGATAATGATTGGAAACACCTACAAAATGAAACTAGAGCTGGTGCAGCAAAACTTGAACTAGGAACTGGACCGAATGATTCTGAAGAATTTGAAGTTGATGATTCTAAAATCTATTTCAAAGTCAATTAAACTTACAATTTTTAAGACTAAATACAATTTCTTTCAATACTTAAAATGGCATTGGGCCATAAACATCTGGCATCATTAATTCAACACCAAAAAGGGGATCTGGGTCACTACTATCCATATAAGCAATAAATGAACCACCATCTGGAAGGATACCCATGCTTGCAAAGTCAAATCTTATATCATTTCCAGCACCAGAAGTAGAATCTAAATCTCCTAATCCAAGGTATGTTAATTGATCTGGAACTAATGATTGACTGTATTCTCTGACATGCCATGCTACATCAACATCAGGTCCATCTGAACTTTGATATCTGACATTAAGAACAAATAAATCATGTTCACCATTTGAGTGGAATTCCCACTCTTCAATGTCTGAAGCCATTTCTGAAATATTGTACGATTGATTTAACCAACTTTCACCACCATCCCAAGATAATTGATGTTTGAGCACCATATTTTCTCGAACCACGCAATGTAATGCACCACTAGAATCAAATGCACAATATTCACTTGGTAAGGAATTACCTTCCATAGTTTCAGCTTTGTACCAATCTAAATTTGTATCAAGATATGCATCATCCCCATTAACAAAATAATCTGGAAAATATAATCCTCCTGAAGGCACAGGAAATGCTCTCATCTCTTTGTGTGGTTTAGTATAATCCCACTCCATACCTAAATCCGTAGCAGTTAAATTAACTTGCATCATATCTAAATCTGCATCCCTATCTGGGAATGGGAAATAATCATAATTCAATCCATCTGTAGATATTTGCCCCCCA
>CATFLP010000118.1 GCA_949514915.1 Methanobacteriota archaeon
TCAAATTGCTTAAAATTACACCCGCTCCTAAATTTGCATGGCTTCCTACAATTGAATCGCCCACATAATTAAAATGAGGTGCCTTAGCATTAGGAAGCAAAATTGAATGTTTAATCTCACTAGCATGACCTAGGACTGCTTGATAACAAATCCAACTATTTGGTCTAACAAAAGCGCCATGTCTTATTTCTGCTTCTGGAGCAATGTAACAAGGTCCTTCAAATCTTGTATATGGCCCTACAATTGCACCTTCTGCAATATGCACTTTACCTTTTGATTCGTCAATACTTATGTCTGAACTAATTGTGTCTGGAATATTACTTCCTATTGATGATAATAATGCTTCTAATTGATTTTTAAGGCATTTTTTATAATTTGAATCTAAAAATTTCCAAGCAGGATTATTTTCTAAATTTAAATCTGGAAAATGGCCTCCATCTTTAACATCCCAGTGCTCTTTTAGATTACTTGCACTAGGCCAAAGTTTGTTGGCAGTAATGCTTACTGGTGTATCCGCCATACTAAAGCGGAAACAACATCAAGTCAAAGCCTTGACGACTATTCTGAAAGAATATAAAGGCGCTTTCCTGTTGATGCATCTAAAGCATATGAAATATCTTTACAATATCTGGGGATGAAAAAACCAACTTTTCTTGCAGTTAATCCGTGGTTTCTCAACTTAATTTCATTACACAAATGATCTACAATTGCAGCTGCACTACAATTGGGGTTTGCTTCTACATATTGTCTTATTTCTTCTTTCAAGCGATTCATTCTAGCTTCACGCTGACTACCTATTGCCATATTATGTCAGAGTTTAATCAAGTATATGATGCGAGTTTGGGTTATCCCGGGGAGCCCCATTAAATTAAAAATTTTAAAATTCTAGTACTCAAAAATCAATTATGTTCTTAACAAATGGGAAAATGGGCGCAATAATGGCATCTATTCCTATGGCTGAACTTCAAGCATTATCAAAAATGGATGATTATGACAAGATGTTAGCAATGGACCGTGTTTCAAGACAATATGGAGTAAGTGTGGCAAATATTGAAAAACAACTTTCTGCCCTTTCTTCAGGTGGTGTTGTGCAGGAAATGCCCGCTAATGATGACTTATTTGTTCCTTCAAAAACTTCTACTGAGCCAAGCACACAACTTCCTGGGGCACCAACTTATTTAGATAATGCAAATAAGTTCAGAATGAAATATGATCCTAGTGAAGAATCTGTATCTAAACAATCTCAAGTAAATCAGGCGATATTATGCCCTCATTGTAGTGTACCGTTAGGTATTCCAGCCACGAGGCCAATCAAAGTAATGTGTCCAAGTTGTATGCAAGAATCTACATTTTACAACTAATCATTTTACTAAACAACTGAAATAGAATGGCTTCTTGGAAATCTCATGTATCGCCGTGCTACCGTTCCTGCAAGAATAAACATCATTGGCGAACACACTGATTATGAGGGAGGGTTATCACTTCCATTTGCTATTGATTCATATCTAGTCCTTGAAGCCAAAAAAAGCGATGGTGATTTTTATGGTGACTCAATTGTTGTTAATCTATGGAAAGCGGCTGGTGGTTGGCCTGCCACTATTACTGTATCAAGTGACATACCTATCGGTAAAGGCATGTCTTCGTCAGCGGCATTATGTGTGGCTGTAGTCTTATGTGCTAAGGAATTAAATGACCCTTTAGAAATTTGTAAA
>CATFLP010000119.1 GCA_949514915.1 Methanobacteriota archaeon
CAAAGGCAGAAGTTCCTGAAGATTATTATAAAATAGATTTAGAAAAGGCAGAAATTGTTCAAGAAGGCTCAGAATGTACTGTAATCGCATGGGGAGCAATGCTACATGTAGCAGAAGCAGGGATTAAAGAAAGTGGAGTTTCTTGTGAATTAATCGACTTGCAAACACTTATTCCCTTTGATAAAGAAACTCTTGTAAACTCTGTAAATAAAACGGGTAGATGTGTAATTGTACATGAAGCGCCAAAAACAAGTGGCTTTGGAGCTGAATTATCTGCATCAATTCAAGAAAATTGTTTCTATTCTCTAGAATCTCCAATAATCAGAGTTACTGGATGGGACACACCATTTCCTCATTCCACAGAATGGGATTATTTGCCTAGTCCGGGAAGAATAGCAACAGCAATAAAGAAAACACAGGAGGAATGATACATGGGAGAAATCGAATTTAGATTGCCAGATATAGGTGAAGGAGTAGTAGAAGGTGAAATCGTAACATGGCATGTCAATGAAGGTGAGGTAGTAAAAGAAGATGACCCCATTTTAGATGTTATGACTGATAAAGCAACCGTGACGATTCCAAGCCCAACGGATGGCAAAATAATGAAGATTCAGGGCAAGGCAGGAGAAATGCTCAAAGTGGGCCAAGTGTGTATTGTATTCGAAGTCGAAGGTGCGCCTTCTATAGAAAAAACAGAAGAAGTTAAAGAGGAAAAAATTGAGGTTCCTGAAATCAAAAAAGAAGAGAAGAAAACACAAACAACCACAAAACTCCAACCAAAAGTTCGTAAAAAAGGAGAACGAGTAATGGCAAGCCCTGCAGTTCGGAAAAAAGCTAGAGAAAGTGGAATTGATTTGTCATCCATAAATGGTAGTGGACCTGGTGGAAGAATAACTCATTCGGATCTTGATACATGGAAAGACGCTGGTTCTCCAGTAGCAGCAGCAGGGCCTGCAAGAACTGCATTGTCGGGAATTAAAGAAATCCCAGTAATCGGTTTGAGAAGAAAAATCGCAGAACAAATGAGTAAATCTTATTCCACAATTGCACATTTCTCTTATTTTGAAGAAGTAGATGTGACTAATCTAGAACAATTAAGAGTACATTTGAATGATAATCGTTCAGAAAATCAACCAAAATTAACATATTTACCATTTATAATGCAAGCACTTGTCAAAGCACTATCAGAGCACCCTCAATGTAATGCACACTATATGGATGAAGATGAAAAAGTATTACAATTTGAAGCAATAAACCTTGGAATTGCAACTCAAACTGACAAAGGCTTGTTTGTTCCTGTTGTAAAAAATGTAGAAGCACAAGACATATGGGAATCTGCAAAAGAAATGATTAGAGTTTCAAGTGCTGCTAGAGACGGAAAAGCAACAATGGATGACCTTCAAGGATCAACATTTACAATTACTAGTTTAGGAAGAATGGGTGGATTAGGGGCTACACCAATCATAAATCATCCAGAAGTAGGAATTCTTGGAGTTCATAATGCAAAAGAAACGCCAGTAGTAATTGATGGTAGAATAGAAATTAGAAGAATTATGAGACTTAGTTCTAGTTGGGACCACAGGGTAGTAGATGGTTGGGACGGAGCCATGTTAGTTCAAACACTCAAGAATTTGTTAGAACACCCAGCGACAATTTTCATGTGAGGGAACATCATGGAAACTAAACGATGTAAAGTTCTGGTAATCGGCGCTGGTCCTGGTGGATATGTTGCAGCAATCAG
>CATFLP010000120.1 GCA_949514915.1 Methanobacteriota archaeon
ATACCTGCTGATTTTAACCATCCTGTATGGCATGATGTTTTACCTTCTAATAATGCAAATGGATCTGTTGTTGGGTCATCATCTAAATGAGCCGCTGCCATTTCACTATCTGCCTTTACCCATGCGTGCGCATTGTAATGTGTTCTTCCATCAGACTTTTGGTCTGCAGCCATAGCTGCCAATCCATATTCTTTCCAACCAACCCATGATGCTCCTCCATCCATGAATGCAATATCTGCATTTCCAAATCTTAAAGCCTCAATAATTGCACCTTCAGAACTTACTGGGTAAAGTTCAACAGTTACTCCTAATTTATCTGCTAAATAATCAGCTAAAATTTGTGGATTTTCATCAGGATTTTCATAATCGTCTTTAACCTCATATGCTATTGCGACATTGTCAATCGTTGGTGTCATTAAATCATTAATTGTGTATTTGTCATTATAATATGCTGAAATTCCTGGAATTGCTGACAATACTGCAGAATAACTTCCTAAATGTGTTTCTGTATCTGTTTCAACAATTCCTGGTGTACTTAATACATCAGATAATATTGCTGCTCCATCTGCATCATCCTTCATTTCAACTAATGCAGTAGTCACTTTATTTACTAATTCTTCATCCATATATTGAGGATTGTACATTACGGGGTGACTTGGGGACTTTCCAAATTCTGGTAATGCAACATATTGATCCATTGCTAAACACCAATCTTCATTTTCTGTTGGATCCTCATTATCACAATAAGATGGGACTGTGCTATCTTTTGCAAATGCAACATCTCCTGTTCCATCAGATAAACATTTTACTGCTCCACTATATCCATAATATGGTGTTCCAGAATCTGGAATTGAAGCATCATCACTAAAGAAATTAAATATTGTATTTCTTAGTGTTTCTACATCATTTGCATCACCAACAACATTTGCATATCCATGTCCAATTAAATATCCCATTGGCATCAACATACCTGCTGATTTTAACCATCCTGTGTGACATGATGTTTTACCTTCTAATAATGCAAATGGATCTGTTATTGGGTCATCGTCTAAATGAGCTGCTGCCATTTCACTATCTGCTTTTACCCACGCATGTGCACTGTAATAAGTTCGACCATCTGATTTTTGATCTGCAGCCATAACTTCAAGGTCATATTGTTGCCAACCAACCCATGCACTTCCCCCATCCATAAATGCTAAATGCGCATTTCCGAATCTTAACGCTTCTAACGCTGCGCCTTCAGAATCTATAGGATATAATGAAACATCCATAGTTAATTTAGCACCAAGATAATCTGCTAAACGTTGAGGATTTTCATCAATGTTTTCATAATCATCTTGAACTGAATATGCAATGTTTAATTTTGGTAATTCAACTGTATCTGTAGTTGTAGTTGTATTATCTGATGTTGTATTATTTGTTGTGTCGTCAACAACTGTATCATCTCTAATCAAATCTTCTTCCGTTCCTGTGCATCCAGCAAATACTGAACAAATGATCAATATTGCCATCAATAATTCTTTTCCAATTTTCATTTTAATCGCCCCAAATTTAGGTACTCCTAAAACGGTCTGCCAGGCACCCTGTATATAATGTTTAGGCGCACCTAAAAATAAAAAATTGAAAATTTTAATGTATTATATTTTTGTTTTAAATCCCATAGCGCGAACGATGCACCAACCTTTACGACCTTCCCAAATTGAAAATAAGCCACCCAATATCGTACAGACAATTATTACCCAACTCATTGATGTTGCAGATTGTGGGAGATTATCCCATAATATTGAAGGGAAGGAGAAAAATGTGGGAATGGTGAGTATGATTCCTATTATTACTACAGTGGTACCAAGTTTGATTCTGGCGGCTTTTCCCCTTGCGTCTATGTTACATTCCAAGGCCATTATATCCCCCCAATTTTATTTGGATGATAAATCTATTTTTAATTAAATGATTAAAGTAATAATACATCAACGATTTGATTTTTGGTCCCTTTTTCATTATAGGGGAGGATTGTTAATGCATTAGATGTTGTTAAGCTATGTAAATTCCCAGACCCTTGGTGTGTTGTGGTATATGCTATCATCTCTGTGCCTGTATTTTCAACAATTACTCTTGAAAAATTTATAAATTCTTTTTTAAGTTTTATATTTTCAATTAATTTTGCTTTGACTATTTTCGAGGTAGGGCCATTTGCTTTTGTAATAAATTTCAACCAGGGATTGATTAATATTTGAAAAACAACGTGTGAACTTACAGGATTTCCTGGAAGGCCAAAGATGGGTTTGTTTTTCCATTTTCCAAATAATGGTGGAGAACCTGGTTTTATTTTGATTCTCCAAAATAAAATTTCTCCTTCTTCTTCCATGAT
>CATFLP010000121.1 GCA_949514915.1 Methanobacteriota archaeon
GGTCCATCATACAAGGTTCTGGTCCTTGTGACCTCGGTTCAAATCCGAGAGGGGCTACTCTTGTATCCACTGAGGATATTTTTTCATACAAATTTTAAATTCTTCACTTTCTAAATTATTTTCTAACCATGAATGTAAATTTGACCAAGTTTGCGAATCAAACCACTCCCTATCATGATTTGCAAATTGCCTTACAAATGGAAATAAAGCATCATTTAATGCTGAAGAAATTTCTTCATTTGAAATTTTCTTATCTAATTCAGCAAGATACTTAGAAGCTTTATTTCTATGCTCAAGATAATCTACATTTTCATATCTATTTGGATATTTATAGCGATCTAAGTGGAATTTAAATTCTTCATCGTTACGTGTCACCCAATAATTCTCATCATCAGTTAATTTCCAATCTAAAACATACTGCATAATTTCTAAACTTTCTTCAATTACAGTACTATCATTTAATAATAACACTGGAACGGTTCCCTTGGGGGATATCTGCATCATGTGTTCTGGTCTATCTCTAAGAATTACTTCTCGGTGTTCATATTCAAATGATGTTCGAACAATTGACATTCTTGCCCTCATAGCATAAGGGCATCTCCGAAATGTATACAAAATTGGTTTATCTGAAATAATCTCACCCTTATTGAATATATTTTACCATATAACGAATTAATGATGCCGTTAACATAAAACCAACAAACCAACTAACGCTCATTCTCGCAAAATTTTTAATTCTTTCTTTTTTCTTATCTTCATTTTCCATTTGCTCATATAATGGTTCCAATGGATCTTCTCTACTCATTTGATTACCTCATGGATCAACTGTAGGGTTCCATCCCGAAATATAATCTTCATCAAAATTTTTCAAAATCAAATTTGTTTTTTCATCTAACTCTATTTTAAGTGAATTTAAATTTTCAATTATTCTCATTTCATTTGCAGATTTTGGAATTGTAATATATCCTTGGTCCATGCACCATTTTATTGCTATTTGTGCAGGAGTGATTCCTAATTCTTTAGATAATGTAATTAATTTTTCATCATTCACTTTTTGACCTCTAGCTAAAGGGCTGTAAGCCATAGGTGCAGCACCTGAATTACGTGTTGCCTCAATTAAATATGGCCTTTGAAGCCATAAATGTATCTCAATTTGATTAACAGAGGGTCCATAATTTGAATTTTCTAATAATTCTTCCAAATGATGTGGGCCATAATTTGAAACTCCAATTGCTCTAGCTTTTCCAGATTCTAAAATTTCTTCCATAGCTCTCCACACATCCTTTCGGCAATCTTGATTTTCTGGGGGGGCATGAACCAAATATAAATCTACAAAATCCAAACCTAATTTTTGTAAACTCTCTTCACACCTATCTAAAGTCTCTTGATACCCTAGTGCATCAACTCTTCTTAATTTTGTAGTAATAAATAATTCAGAACGTTCTATACCTGATTCTACTATGGCTTGGCCTACTTCTTCTTCATTTCGATAAACTGCGGCAGTATCTATATGCCTATATCCTGCCTTTATGGCCCAAAGACAAGCATTTTTACAAGTTCCATCTGCAGGTGCTAAGAATACCCCTAATCCAAACTGAGGTATACGAACAGAATAAGCCGTGCCGCCATCTTTAGTTCGATGCGATATCTCCAATGTGGGTCCCATATTTACCCCATAACACAATCACACATAAAATAGAGTTTATTTGAAAATGTATCTACCGTCCCAGTGTTGTGAGCGAAGTACCCTCAGGGCTAAATTTTGATGCTGTTTCTGCAGCACCAATTCGTGACAGTGCTTCATTAATGTTAACACGTTCAAATAAAGAGGATATTGAAATTTTACTTGGTAAAAGAGCAAAAACAATGCGTGCTTTCCCCAATTTCTGGTCATTCCCTGGTGGAGGATTAAGTCGAAAAGATATAGAAGCAGCAACAAAATTAAATTTAGATTCTGATAAACATGGAGCTATGAAAATTTGTATCGTTCGTGAGCTATGTGAAGAATTAGGACTTACAATTAATAATAATAAAATATGTACAGTTAACACAAAAATAAGACGTTCTGTTCTTGACAATAAAAATAATTGGTTAAAAGAAGTGCTTGCAGGAAATATAAAATTTGACACAAATGGTTTAACATTAATACGTGAAAGAATTACTCCTATTTTTGCTCCAATGAGGTTTCATAATCGTTTTTTTCATCTGCATGTTTCTACAGATGCACCTGATTTTAATTTAGAAGAACAAACTGAATTTGAAAAAGCAAAATGGTATTCAATAAAAAAATTACTTTATGACTGGAATGAACATTCCATCTATCTACCTCCTCCATTATTTAGTTTAATTAGAGATTTAGATTTCCAACTTAAAAATGGAATTGAATTAAATTCTGCCATTAATAATTTAAGTTCTGATTCCCCAGAAGAACGAGAAATAAATTTTTCAGCAGGTGTGATTTGTATCCCAGTTAAAACAGCAACATTACCTCCTGCTACTACAACAAATTGTTATCTTCTTGGCAGAGAAGGCGGAGATTTGTTATTAGTAGATCCTGCTGCCCATAATAAAGAAGATCTCGAATGGATTATGGAATTAGTAAATTCATTAAATGGAAATATTATTGGATTTTTATTAACTCATAGACATTCAGATCACTATGGGAATTTGAAAAAGTTAAAAAATTTAATTGGAGGAGAAATTTGGTGCTCAAAACATACATCTGAATACTTAGGGATTGAAGATGCCATTATTCTAAATGATAATGATAAAATATTACTTAATCATTCAGAATTTCCTACAGAATGGAAAGTATTGATTACGCCTGGCCATTGTCCAGGACACATTTGTTTATTTTCAAAAGCTGGTTTGATTGCAGGAGATATGGTAGCAGGTTATGGTACAATATTAATTCCAAATGAAGGTAATATGGAAATTTATCTTGAACAATTAGAACGCATAAAGAAATTAGAACCACGAATTTTATTTCCTTCGCATGGACCTTTAATTTCTGTTCCAGAAAAAATTCTTTCTTACTACATTAGTCATCGGAAAAAACGTCAAAAAAGAGTACATGATGCAGTTCTTTCAGGAATAAAAAACCTAACAGAAATTAGTAAAATAGCTTATGAAGATACTCCAGGGGCCCATATTGGATTATCTCAGCAACAAACACTTGCTCATTTATTATCATTAGAACGCTTAGGAAAAATTTCCAAAATTAATAATCTTTGGTTACCAAATTAATCAAAACGATCTGCATTCATAACCTTGTTCCAAGCACTTATGAAATCGCTTACAAATTTTTCATTATTATCATCTTGAGCATAAACTTCAGCTATTGCTCTTAATTGAGAATTGCTACCGAATACCAAGTCATATCTTGTTGCGCTTCGTACTTTTTCGCCATTTGAGCGATCATGTGCATCATAGGAATTGCTTCCTGTTGCAGTCCACTTCACTCCCATGTCAAACAAAATGTTGAACCATTCATTGGACAATCTTGATCCATCTGTAAATAATCCTCTCTCATCAGAAGATACACCTAATGATCTCAATCCACCAACTAAAACAGTCATTTCTGGAGCTGTTAAACCGAGTAATTGAGCCTTGTCAAGCATCATTTCTTCAGGAGTTACTGCATAATTCTTCAATAAAAAGTTCCTGAATCCACATGAAACAGGTTCTAGAACAGCAAATGATTCTTCATCAGTTTGTTCACTAGAAGCATCTCCTCTTCCTGGAGTGAATGGTACTTCAACACCGGAAGCCATTTCAACACCAATATTTCCAGCAAGTATGATTGTATCTGCAATACTAGCTCCATGAGATTCAGCAAGTGGGGTTAACACAGAGAGAACTTTAGACAATTGTTCTGGTTTATTTGCTGCCCAATCTTTCTGGGGTGCTAATCTAATTCTTGCTCCGTTTGCTCCTCCTCTATTGTCTGAACCACGGAATGTGGATGCACTAGCCCAAGCAGTTTCTACCATCTCAGAGATAGATAAACCACTAGACTTGATTGCATCTTTCAATGCGCTAATATTGTAAGAAGTACTTCCATTAGAAACAGGATCTTGCCAAATTAGGTCTTCATCAGGAACATCTGGACCTAGGTATCTTGCCTTTGGACCCATGTCTCTGTGCAGTAGTTTGAACCATGCTCTTGCAAATGCATCTCCAAATTCATCTGGGTTTTCGTGGAACCTCTTGGAAATCTTTCTGTATTCTGGATCTCTAATCATTGCCATATCAGCAGTAGTCATCATAGTTGGGACCTTTATTGAAGAATCTTCAGAGTCAGGTGCCATATCTTCTTCATCTGGGTTCTCTGGAGTCCATTGATTTGCTCCAGCAGGGCTCTTTACTAATTTCCAGTTATCTTCATACTTGAAAAGAAGATCAAAGTATCCATTATCCCATTGTATAGGGTTTGCAGTCCAAGCACCTTCAATACCGCTAGTAATGGCATCTCTGCCTTTTCCAGATCCATGAGTGCTTGTCCATCCAAATCCTTGTTCTTCGATATTTGCACCTTCAGGATCTACACCCACAAGATCTGCATCACCAGCACCATGTGCCTTACCAAATGTATGACCGCCAGCAGTTAAAGCTACAGTTTCTTCATCATTCATCGCCATTCTAGCGAATGTTTCTCTGATATCTTGTGCACTAAGTAATGGATCTGGGTTTGCATTTGGTCCCTCTGGATTTACATATATTAATCCCATTTGAACTGCTGCAAGTGGATTTTCTAAATCTTGTCGAGTATCGCCATACCTGTTATCTCCTAACCACTCGTCTTCAGCACCCCAGTAGATGTCTTCTTCTGGATGCCAAATATCTGGTCTTCCTCCTCCGAAACCAAATACTGGCCCGCCCATAGATTCTATTGCAACAATTCCTGTCAGAACTAAAAGGTCAGCCCAACTAATTTTATTACCGTATTTTTGTTTTATAGGCCACAAAAGCCTTCTTGCTTTGTCTAGGTTTCCGTTATCAGGCCAGCTGTTTAACGGAGCAAATCTTTGAGCTCCTGTACCTGCACCTCCTCGGCCATCTCCAATCCTGTAAGTTCCTGCAGCATGCCATGTCATCCTAATGAAAAAGGGGCCATAATGGCCATAATCTGCAGGCCACCAGTCCTGACTATCCGTCATTAAAGCATGAAGATCTTTTTTTAATGATTCATAATCTAATGATTCAAATGCCTTTTTGTAACTAAATTCTTTATCCATTGGATTAGATTTAACATCGTGTTGATGTAAAATGTTTAAATTCAGTTGATTAGGCCACCAATCGGTGTTTTCTGTTCCTTTACTGCTTGTGCTTACTGCACCATGCATTACTGGGCATTTTGATTCGTTCGTGTTTGACATGTCCTTCATAATAAGTCCCTAATATGAAAGTAAATTTTAATTTTATATAAAATTTATTTTTCAAAATAAAATGGATCAATTTGGATTACGTGGCTAACATCAACTTTTCGAGAGCCTTCTTCGCGTGCCTTTTCACTTGCCTGTCTTAATATTCTGCGCAAAAAACCTAATTTCCTAATATCTTCTAACTTTTCCATACTTTCATGTATTTCATGTAAATTATTTCCAAATAATGCTCCTTGTAATTTATATTCTAATTCTTCAGCATAATCTGAATATAATAATAATAATTCTTCTACACAATCATCACTCACTGGCATTCCAGCCAAAGTTTTGCATAACCTTTTCATTGACAATGAATCATTAGCTACCCCCATATTCAAATTCATTGGTTCTTTATCTTCAATGTCTATTTGTTCTTCAATAGAAGATTCTTTTTGATCGAATTCTCCTAAAATTTGTTCCAAATGTCTAATTTTTATTGTCCCAACCCTATTTTGTGAGGCAGCTCTTGATGAAAGCAATATTAATTGTTGTAAGTATTTTTCTAATTCTTCATTTACACATACTACAGCAGAAGCACCTACAGATTCCACACTTTTTATTTGGGCTAATATCAAACCCCTTGTACGACTAAAACCGAGCCTCTCCCTTCTAGGGTCATCTAATGTTTTCCTTTCTGGCTCCTTTTCTAATGTTTCAAATTCAATCTCTTTTACAATTTGATTTAACTTTAATGATAATAACTCTACTAATTTTGTTTTTACATCTCCAGAAATCCTCATGTCAGTAAATTGGCTCGCAACAGTTCCAATGCTCGAAGTAGACCACGGTTTTGTTGCCACATCATCACCCCCATTCAAAAATCCAAGGGAATGCTGCTCCAGCTGTAATTGGCTCCATTCCAGATTCTGTCATTACCCATGTATCTTCTGTTCCAATACTTCCTTCTGGATATACTACTTTAGGTTCAATTGCTATTGTACCTCCTTCCACTAATCCTCTATCAAAGCCTGCTGCTACAACTGGGCTTTCATCTAATTCTAATCCAACTCCATGACCTAAAAACCTGGATTGGTCTGGTTTCATGCCCATTAAATTGTCTTCATAACCTAATTCACAAGCCAATTCAAAACCTGCAATCCATGCTTCAGAACATGTTTTCCGTTGATGTAATACATCAACTACTACTTCTTTTACAGTTTGCATATCTTCAAGTTTATTTTCCCATTCCTTTGATAATTTTCCAACTACAAACATTCTTGTCATATCTACAAGATACCCTCTGTGTGCATGTAGAAGATCTACAAGTACGGGCTCTCCTGGTTTTACTTTTCCAAAACCAGACCCCATTCCTGCCCCTGGATAGGGCCCAATTCCTCCTACTGCTGCATCAAAAAATGAAGGGATGCCTCCGCTCCTTCCTGCAACAACAACACCTCTATTACATTGCATTGGATATCGCCTCATAGAAACATCTCCTCCAAAACCTGCTGCTCTACTTATTGCTTCAGCAGAAGCCGTTAATTCTAATTCAGTAACTCCTTCACAACCTAAAGCGCCAATTGAATCAAACATTTGCAACTGAACATCTGCAGCAATACTCATTTGTTCAATTTCCCAAGGAGATTTTTTCTCTCTAATTTGATGAATTATTTCATTACAATCTTTTAATTCACCACTGAGATCTGATAAGGATTTTTTGAATTTTGTTCCAAAAGAATGAGGTATACTAGATAATTGCATTGATGGCATTTTAGTTACTCCTCTAGAAATCAAGTCTTCAGAAAATTGCGCTAGTCTTGGAAACTTTACAACTTCATGAATGGAGTTATCCCCTCCTGCTTCATATTCTGCTCTTTTCAAACTCCTCCTAACAAATTGTACAGCAGATGATTCTTTACTTTCTGCAGGAATAAACATGGCACCATTCTGTCTTCCTCCACAGAAATAATAAAGATCCACAGGATTATGTAAAAGTGCTCCATCTAAACCCTCAGAATCAAGTGCATTTGCAAA
>CATFLP010000122.1 GCA_949514915.1 Methanobacteriota archaeon
AAACCACTTGTAATTGGAGCAAAATTAGGCGAAATACATAAAGCATTGCCAGTGGAATTTAGATAGGTTTCATTTATTCTTTTCTAACCACTCGGCACCGTACCATTTCCATTGATCCATTGTCCAACCTTCCGGTAATCCAGATTCAGGAATTGGCGGGGTTTCAGATGGTTGTTGAGGAACTTCTTGAGGAGTTTCTTGAACTTCTTGCTCTTGTTTATTTTCATCTTCACTTGCTTCTATATTTTCATCTTCAGAGACAGGATCTACTTTTGTGTCTTCTTCATCATCAAAAGCTGCATCCATTGCATCAGAGTTAACATTTAATTCCTCAATAGGATCATCACTCCATGCAGAGTCATCTGCAAATGTCGAATCATATTCAAAACCTTCTCCAGAATTACTAGCCATTACTTCTTTATTACCACTAGAATCTCTTTTTATTTTCATATTCTTATTTGAATTCAAAGCTTTGAAAATTTGTCCAACAACTAATATGGCAACAATTAGAATTACGAATGCGAAACCACCGTAAATTGCCGCTTGCTTAATAGATGCTTGTAATTTTTCTTGAGCAATTTCTTCTTCTGATTTGATATTGTCCTCAGGAATTATACAATCTGCAGAAATATTTTCACCATCTTGTAAAGCACATTTCCCTTCTAAAGTAGAAAAACGGTCATCATTGTCGTCATAATCCGAATTTCCTCCTACGCCATCGTTATCTGCATCTAACCATTCATTTTCATCAGTATTAAATTGATCAGTACTGTCAGCAAAACCATCAAAATCAGAATCTTTACAACCAAAATAACTTGGTGTAAGCCACAATCCTGTTTCTTCACTATATTCTAGTGTTTTATTACTTGTGCCAAAATCAACAGGGCAATCATCACCAGCATTACCATCAGGATTATCTCCAAAACCATCACCATCTATGTCTCTCCATTGGGTTTTATCATTTGGAAATAAATCTGCATTTGTATTGTCTTCTCCTTCTATTGGGTCACTATACCCATCTCCATCAGCGTCAGGGCAACCGTAACGGTCAACACTAGAAGTTCCATATTGTTCTGGGCAATCATCGGGTTGTTGCCCTTCAGAGTTATCACCGTATCCATCTTCATCAGAATCGGACCATTGTGAATCTTCATCTGGGAATGCATCCGAATTATCTCCATATCCATCGTCATCTGAATCTTTCCATTCATTAATGTTATTTGGGAAGTCATCCCCATTGTCTCCATAACCGTCTTGGTCTGAATCTATGCATTCAAATGGATCATCGATAAAATAATCTGGATTATTTCCATTCGGGTCATCTCCACAACCATCTCCATCTAAATCTTCAGTTTGTGTTGGGTCATATGGGAATGCATCTTTTGTATCGGGGACTCCATCATTATCGGAATCAAAATCTAAGAGGTGAACATTTTTGTCACTAACAACTAGTAACCCTCCATAAATTGTATCTATGATTGCATTTACTCCTAAGGGATATGCTAAATTGTCATCACCAAGAACCATTGTTGCAGCATCTAAGAAGAATAATTTATTTTCAGTACCTAATATGAAAGTATTATCCATTGATAATAAAGAACCTGAAATCTCTTCAAATCCTAAATTAATGGGGTTGTTTCCTTGTCCTGAAACACTAGTAGCAGTCCATGTACTCGAATCATAGGAAATAACCTTACGTCCACCATTTTCAGAAAAATATACCTTGCTTTCATCATCATTAGCAACAATTATATCAAAAGTCCCAGAATATCCTGGTGAAAGAGTATCAGTTAATATTACTTGATCTGCAATATTTATGTTATGAATAAAAATTTCATCATCCCCTCCTGTGATAATGGTTCCATCATCAAGAATTAGAACACTTCCAATTTCATTTTCATGTTCATTTGTTTGAAGCGTAGTTGGTAAATCAACGTCTAAATCATATTGAACTGACCTTTTATTTGAATCAAGTGCAATCCAAATATGCGGGATGTCTATAATTCCATCTTTTGGTTGTAGATCAGCACCGTCATTTGGATCCCATGCTAATCCTACAACAGAAGTTGGACTTGGGATAAATTGTAACTTTTCTCTGTTTGGCCCAACATCTACAATTTGTGTACCAGATTCATTTCCAAAAGCAATCAAATCAAATTCTGGTGAATATGCCGCACAAGTAATATTACCATTAGAATCAACCTCTAATTCCCAAGTTACTTCAAGCCCAGTAGATGTAAGAGTATACAAATTTACAAATCCATTTTCTCCAACGTATAGATAATTATCTTCAGGTGTTTTCCACATTTCTATTGGCTTTGCATCTAAATTAAAAACAATTTCACCCGCATTAGTACAGGGTAATTCTGTACAATTATTTGCTTCAGAACCAGAGAAGTCAGTAGCTTTTAATGCAGTGACAATTGGTAAACATGTTGAGGTCAATAATAGAAGAATAACGCAATATCCTACTCTACGCATGCAAAGAGCGAACCAGTTCTCATCTATGAATCAGACGGAACTAAGTTTGCATACCTTTTTATGAATAATTAAGATTATTCTTCTTCTGATTTTTGTTCTGCAAGTTCTTCTTTTGCAATATCGGTAAGTGAGATTACATCTGAAACAACATTATTTGTGTCTGGAATTAAAACATTATTTGCTGGTTTCATTGATGTAGAAATAGGCTTCAATACAGGAGCATTAGATGGCATTAATGATGTAGACATAGGTTTCAATACTGATGCTTCAACTGGTTTTAATGCTGCAGATGCTGGTTTTAATACCGGTGTATCTAATTTCTTTAAAGAGCCTACATTTACTTTACTAATTACTTCTTCAATGACTTGTTCTCTTTCTTCAATTTCATTAGACAACATGTCAATAATTTGATCGGCATCTTCTAAAGTTTCTTCGAGAACTTTTGTAATTTCTTCATCATTTCCTTCATTAATTTCTTCTAATTCATCAGAGATTAATTCAGGAACTTTAAATTCTGGTTCTTCCGCAACATCAGTATCCAATTTTGGTGAGATAGTTGTATGAATTGGCTTAGGTAATATTGTTGCAGATGAAGATTGTTCTGTAGCAATAATTGGGGACCTTACAGGTTTCAAAGTTGGTTTTTGAGTGCTTAATGGTGCACCTCCAACAATAGGTGTAGATTTAGGTACTTGCCCAGCTAAAGTTTGACTTCCTAACCCTTGACCTAGTCTTCCACCTAACAAACCACCTTGTTGTTGTAATGGATCAACTTTATCTCCAGCAATTGCACCAAGCCATGCTTGACGTTTTGATAGAACTGCATCATCACTTTGCAATTTGTCCATGATTTCTTGTGCTTCTTCGAGTTTTTCTTCTTCTCCACTAATTTCAGCTTCGAAATCATTTCGAATTTGCTCACGCATTTTTTCTTCAGCCATTTCTCTAAATTTGTCCATTTGCTCATTAAGCATTTTGAGCCTATCTCGAATTTCTTCTCTCTTAATTCCGAGTTGGGATTCAATTTCCTTACGAATCTCTCCTTCTCTTCTTCTGACTTCAATAAGTGCTTTATTACGCATAATTTCTTCAAGTTTAAGCAATTGTTTCTCAAGGTGTGTTGCCACTTCTTCCATTTTTCTTCCACGGAACTCTTCTAATCTTGCTTCCATTTCAACTTCTAATTCAAGTCCAGTTTCTTCTCTTAATAGATCAAGGTCAGTTTCCCTGGTAATACGTTCATTACGCATTTGAGCATCTATCTCGGATAAGATGGATCTCTTTGTAGCATCTTCTCTAGCATTAAATTCAAGTTCCATCTTTTTAACCCAATCTTTACGCTTTTCTTCGTAATTTTCAGATAAGGCATCTCTTAAATGGCTTTCTTGTTCATATCTAAACTTAGATAATTCATTTTGCATTTCAGCTTCTTTAGATAATTTGTATGATGTAAATTCATCATCTAATTTACGTTCCATTTCTGTTTTAATATGTGTTCTTAATTGCACATCTATTTCATCAACATTTTGTTGGAATATTAGGTCATAACGTTCTTGAAGTCTTGATTTACGCTCAGCAATTTTTTCAGAATATGATTCACTTAATTCTCTTTCAATTAATGTTCGAAGCTCATCCTTTCTTCTTGCAAGAGCCATTTCTACATCTTCTCTCATTTCTTGTTCAAGTAAATTGGTTTGGTCTCTCATATCTGATTCAATTTCTGATTGAATTTGCATTGCAATTTCTTCTTCTAATTGCCGACCTCTTCTCGCATATTCAGCCCTGAGTTGAGATTCTCTTTCATCCATACGTTGTTTTGCTTGTTGTTCAAGTCTAATTTTTATTGATGCACGAAGTTGAGATTCACGCTCAGATAATCTGTCTTGGTGAAGTCCTTCGAGCCTTACTTCTTCTGCTTCAATTTCAACATTAAATTGTGTTTCTAAATCTTTCCTAATTTGGTCATTTAATGCATTTGATTGTTCGAAGAATGCTTGATTAAATTCTATTTCTAATCGTTCTCTATGGAAATCTAGTCTCTTTTGGTATTCGTTTTTTAATTCCTTTTCAAGTCTTGAATTTGTTTGATTTCTAAACTCTTCAAGCTTTCTTTCTTTTTCTGTTCTTATTTGATCAAATAATTGCCCCTGCTCTCGAATAAGTCTCTGTTCAAATTCATCTCTGAGTATTTGCTCATTATGTTGCATTGTTTCCTGTTGTAATTTTGTTAAATCAGACTCCATTTCTCTTCGCCATTCACTTTCAAGTTGTTCAATAGTAAGTTGATGTTGTAAGTCTAATTCCATTGCTACATTTTTCCTAATATGCTGTAATCTTTCATTTTGTTCTAATAGCCTCAATCTTTTTTCTCTGTTAATATTAAGTTTAATTTGTTGTTCTTGCCTTCTTCTTTGAGATTCTGTGGCAGTGTGGGAGATTGTCGCAGAAGAATTTCCAGTAATTGAATTTCTTAATGATGCAAGATCAGGTTTATTTCTATCTATGGCATTATTTTCCAAATTTGTTATTGTTTCATTATTGCTACCGCTAACGCTCAAGCGCATCCCACCGATAATCACACGCATTTTTATTATTATTAAATGAAGTAGGTGATTATTTCTGAGAGATAGTCAATTTGAAACTAAATTTAATATTCCAATCAGTTCATTCAACATTTTATTTTTATTTCACTTTCACAAGCAGGACATTTGAGTAATTTTTCACCAGGAGATCTTTTAATTCTTAATTTCCTTTCACATTTTGGGCAAGAAATTTCAATTTTCATAATTTTTTTAGCCAATGTAAATTTTTGTTGACAAGATGAACATTTTAGTTTACATGGCCTTTTATCTATGCCTGCAATTAGTACTTTTCCACATCCAGGGCAAGCAATTCGTTCATTTTTCCATTCATGTTCTAATGAAGGTAATTTGACATTTACCCTTGCTTCACAGACTAAACATTTAATCTCTCCCGAACCATCAGGCAATAGTGCATCACATTTTGGACAATAAGTAGCTGGGATATCAACATTAGATGTTATTGTGATATGTGCTTCTTCTTGATTTTCTTCACTCATTTATTTCACCTTTAACGGCCTCTAGATACAACTAATATTCCACCAGGTACAAACGTAAATGGTAGTTCTATATCAATTCCTAATTCCTTTGAGATAGAATTAATTGCAGTTTTTGCATTTATTGCTTCCACCGCAGAAGAATTAATTGGTATGAATTCAATTTCTCCTCCCCCTTCTAATAATTTTACAAGTTCGTTTGGTATTTTACTAACCCACTCATTTTTAGTTGTTGAAGTTGGGGTTGAAGAAACTTTTGGAACATCAATTATTTCAGTAACCTTCCAATATTTTGCTCTTCCTTGATCCCTATGATTTTCAACTAAACCAGCCTCCTTTAACTGCTTTAAGTGATGATAAAGATGATATCTAGTTACCTTGATTTCTTTCTCTAATTCTACTGTAGCCATTTCATCTTTTTTTTGTAAAATATGGTACATTTGTGCCCTAGTAGGGTGTGCTAAAGCAATTTGTTTAGGGTCTCCTCTGATCTTCGACATAACAACCGTGAACAGAGGTAACAGTTTGGGATATATGAATTGGTCGCCAAATCCCTCATTTTGAAATAGTTTGAATCACTTCTTTAGATTCATGATATAATTCTTTAAATAAGTTTATAATTATCGAAAATGGATTAAAAAATCTATTTTTTGATTCCGATTTATGATCATCTATAATTGGGTTAATTCCAAGTTTCATAGCATTAAGAATTACCATAATTGCTGAAACCTCATGTGCAAGAACATTAAGCCATAATTTATCATTCCCTGCAAAGATTACAGAGAAAACTAACAAAGTAGTTAATGAGATTGATAAGATTAAATTTTGAATAATTACATTACGTGTTTCCTTTGATAAAATAAATAGTGATGAAATCAGGTCAGGTCTTTCCTTAGGTATCATTACATCTGCTGAATCTAGATTTAGTTGTTCTTTATTTCCTACAGAAATTCCAACATCAGCGACAGCCATTGCTGCAGCATCATTAAAACCATCTCCTGCCATTAATGTGATATGAGTATTTGAGCGTTGTTTAACCCATTCAACCTTTTGTTCGGGGGTAAGTCCTCCTCTGCAAATATTTAGTGGAATGCCTAATTCATTAGCAGTATTATTTACGGATTCTTGATTATCCCCGCTAAGTAATTCTACTTTGATTTTTTCTGCTCTTAAATTATTTATCAAGGTAGATGAATTTGAATTAAGAACGTCTGATGCGAATCCAAATGCTGCAATCGCTTTATCTCCTTTAGCTAATATTGAAATCCCCTTCCCTTTCATTTTAGCTAATTTATTTGATATTTCTGTAGGGATTGAAATATTTTTTCCCTCTATCCATTTTTTATTTCCAATAGCAACGGTTTCATTTTTATATTTTCCAATTATTCCACTTCCTTCGTCTTTTAAATCTTGAATTTTATAGGGCTTGACATGATTTTCCTGACTTTTTTCGATTACAGCAGATGCATAAGGATGATTTGATGACAACTCTAAACCTGCTGCAATTCCTATGATTGAATTTAATTTTGAACCTTTAACTGATATAATTTCTATAATTTCAGGCTTTCCTTGGGTAAGCGTACCAGTTTTATCTAATAATGCAAGATTTACTTTTGCAATTTTTTCTAAAACATCACCTCCCTTTGCAATTACACCTTTATTTGATGCCAATGAAAGTGAAATTGCATGTGGGATTGGGGCACAAAGTAATAATGCACAAGGGCATGCAGTAACCCATAATAATAGAATTATTCTTAACCTTCCTTCTAATCCAGGTTGAGATAAATATGAATCAGGCAATATTAATGCAACAAAAATAGAACCAAACAATACCAAGGGGACCCAAATTACTGTAAATAATTCTAATACGGTATGTAATCTAGTTGGTTCATTTTGGTATTGTTTTGTTTTATTTATTAATTCACTTAGCCTGGTATCGTTTCCAGTGGCAATAGTTTCGATAATAAGTGGCCCTCTTGTCAAAATTAATCCTGCTTCTATAAAGTCGCCTTTTGAAAGCTGAATTGGTAGTGATTCACCAGTTAATGCTGATTTGTCAACAAGCCCTTCTCCAGAACAAACAATTCCATCTATTGGAATTATTTCACCACTTCTTACTTCAACACGATCACCAATATTTAGTAGCCCTATTGGAACTAAGTTTGATTTTTCAACATTTTTTGGCCCCTCATTTCCATTTAATTTTATAGAAAGTGATTTTATTTTCAAAGGACCTTTAATTTTATTTTTTACTGATTTAATTAATCTTGCTTCATTTGGTAATCTGTTTAACCCTCCTTGCATTGCCTCTCTAGCCTTTCTAATTGCTGAAGTTTCTAAATTAGTGGCCAATGCGATTAAAACAGAAATTAATAATGCTTCAAACCACGCTTCAAGAAGGAAACATCCTAAAATAGCCATAGCAATTAGTGTTTGAAAATTTAATTGCTTACGTTTCAATCCTTGAAAAGACTCTTTGAATAATTGCATCGAGCAAAAAATTGTTGCAGGCAAAGCGAGAAATAGCCCTATATCTGCATTAAATTCAACTCCAAAATACACAATTGGTAATAGTATGAATCCAATTAATCCTCCAAGTAGTTGTTTTTGATCGGGACGTAATCCCCAATCTCCCATTCCTGCCTTTAAAGTAAAATCATCACCCGTGATAACTAACATCGCTTTTTCAAATTCCTTTGTTAATTCTTTATCGATATTAGTTGCCAACCTTACTGAAATTAAATTGTTTTCAACTCTGCTTTCAAGAACACCTGGTTGAATATTAATTCTCTTGATCATTTTCTTTTCATCAATCCCTAATCTTGCTTGGACTTTATTCGCATTAACTCCTTTGATTTCCCACCATTTTGAATTAGGTGCATAACCTAAATCACGTAATATATTATTTACAGTTGAAATATTATTTTCTTCCAAATTAATCTCAAATGTTATTAATCCAGAAGTGACAGAAACAACAGTATTAGAAACACCTTTTAAATTATTTAATGAGTTGGTAATTTTTATTGCACAATCTGGACAATCAATCCCATAGACTTCCCAACCTGCTTTCCAAAGTCCCCCCAATGATGAAGAAAGAGCAACATCAATTTTTTCTGATTCAATAAGCTCAACATTTTTGATTTTCTTAGGCTCTTTAGGAACTTCTTTAATGATACCTTCCTCTTGGGTTTTTTCTGAAATTTTAGTATTCTCGCCTTCTTCAAGAATTAAAAAATCATCATCATTAGACTCAGACACAACTGTTCGAACATCCTCCAAATCATTAATATTTCTATATTTTTGAATTAATTTATCAATTGAAAAATTAATTTTTCAATTGCTTTTTCATATAAGTTAATTTAAGGATGCCGAGGGCAGGATTCGAACCTGCGAACCGCTAGGGAGAGGATCTTGAATCCCCCGGAGTTGACCGCTTTCCTACCTCGGCAATATTCATTCTGCTGCCTTTGATACATTTCAGCCTTGTCGTTATTAATGAATCATTGATAACCTGTCACGTTTTGTTAAGGTTCGGCAGGCATGACTAAGGACAGTAAAGTAGGGTCGTCAATCGACGAAAGTTTAGCCAAGCAAATTGAAGAAGAATTACATGCCGTACTAAGGAGACAAATTAATCGAAGTGGACCAGTTCCATTGCCGAGAAAAGATTTTTGGAGTAAAATTTCCGATTTATGCAATTATCTCGAAGTTGAAGTAAATAGATTAGGTAAGGTCGAAGGCTGGAGCTTAAGAACACAGGCTGCCGCAAAAAGACAGTCTAGTATCAGAAGAGCATCTTCAGAATTAGCAAGAAAAAGGTTAGTATCTTTATTGGAACATTCAACTACTAAATTATTCACAGCGAATCCTTTCCCTGGAGATACAGGAAAAAAATCACAAGGCATTGAATCAATGGATTGGGGGAAACATGATTCTAATGAAAGAGCATTTTATACTCAAGTAGAAGAATTAATACGTAAATTTAAACATGATATTCAGTGGGAAAATATCCAATTTGGAGTTTTAGGAGATTTTGAAGAAGATGCGATAAAAGTTGCATCAGGCACAACACAACTTGATGATTTTGTTAAGGAAGATATTACTGAAGAAGGCCCTCCAGAATTATTGTTTATTGAGCCAGAAGAAAATCTAAATTTTACTGATGATTTTGAAGATGAAGAAGAAAGAATTGCAAATGCAGAAAGTTTTTCTGATTTATCAATAGAGCAAGAAGTACATAATTTAGATTCCAATGAAGAGTTAATTGAATCAGAATCATTGATGAGAATTAGAATAATTAAAGATGGAGATGAACCATTTATTGATTCCAAAGGTAATGAATTTATATTGTCAAATGGAGACGTCCATCAAATTGATGAAGTACTTGCTAATATGCTAATACAATTAGATTATGCAGAGTTAGCAGAACTTTAAACAACACTTCTCATTGCTAATTCAATACTAACAGAATCAGGAATTGGAATTCTTGCAATTTGTCTTAATGCTACTTCATCTTTGTTAGTTGCTAATTTAACTTCTAGAAGTCTTTTGTGAATTCTCATTTCCCAATGATCCTATGTCTCACATCCTTCACCATCTGGAGATTTTCTACAAGGAACTACTAATCTACGAGTCGGTAATGGTATTGGGCCCCTCATGGAAACTCCAGCGTTATCACAAATCGATTTGATGTGTGAACACACGGTATCAACATCTTCATGTTTTTCGCTAGTAAGTTTGATTACGGTGACACTTGGCATTGCAAATCACCTTATTCATACTAATTTTTTAAAATTATTTCTTTTGAATTGCGATACACATTCCAGCAGCTACAGTTTTACCCATATCCCTAATTGCAAATCTACATAATTCTGGGAAATCGTCTTTTGTTTCAATTGCCATAGGTTTTGTAGGTTGGAATTTAACAGTAGCAGCATCTCCAGTCTTTAAGAAAGATGGAGTTGAACCGTCTTTTAGATTCTTCATTAATTCTACAAACTTAACAGCAACTTGACTTGTATGGCAGTGGAATACAGGTGTGTATCCTACTGAGATCGCTTTTGGAATGTCCATGATTTGGATATTGCCTACAAATGTCTCATCATGTCTTACATACACAGGAGGTTTATCTCCATACCCTGCAACATCTCCTCTTCTAATGTCTGTAACTGAAAGTCCACGGCAGTTGAAACCAACATTATCTCCTGGTTGTGCTTTATCAACTATTGTGTGGTGCATTTCAATTGATTTAACCTCAGCACTCTTTTCACTTGGGTTAAATACAACAGTTTTTCCTGAATTTAAAATTCCAGTTTCAACTTTACCTACTGGCACAGTTCCAATACCGCCGATTTTGTAAACATCTTGAATAGGCAATCTTAGAGGTTTATCTGATGGTTTTGGAGGCATTACAACAGCGTCAATTGCTTCGAAAAGTGTAGGTCCATCGTACCATGGTGCCTTATCAGATTTGTGAAATACATTATCCCCATCAAATGAAGAACATGGAATCATTGGTACGTCTGCAGGATTAAATCCAGCAACCTTTAGCAAGTTACTAACTTCTTCACATGTTTGTTTATACTTGTCTTCTGACCAACTTACTCCAGAAATGTCCATTTTATTTACGTTAACAATTAATTGAGATACTCCCAATACCCGTGCTAAAAAAGCATGTTCTTTTGTTTGAGCATTTACTCCGTCATTAGCAGCACATAGAAGTACCGCCGCATCTGCTTGACTTGCCCCAGTAATCATGTTCTTAACGAAATCTCTGTGACCAGGTGCATCAATAATTGTCCAGTAGTAGTTAGGTGTGAAGAATTCTTTGTGAGCTACATCTATTGTAATTCCTCTTTCTCTTTCTTCTTTTAATCCATCCATAACATAAGCCAATCCAAAACCTGCTTTACCTTGTTCACTTGCAAGTTTCTCATTCTTTTCGATTACATGATCTTCAATGTGACCACTATCCAAAAGTAGACGTCCTACTGTTGTAGATTTTCCATGGTCTACGTGACCAATGAATACTATGTTCAGGTGCTCTTTGTTCTTATCTTCCCATTGTGAAGCCATCTTTTATCACTCCTTAGCAAGCAGTCCGACCATAAACCTATATATGAAAGAAACTGATTGATAATTATAATAAATATCAATCATTTGAAGGTCAGAAGAATCCTAAATTCCTTTACATCTGCTTGATTTGATTTATCATTCCAAACGTTTACTGTCCATGGCCCTGGGTAATATTTCTGTACATGATAACTACCAGAAACCTGAGTATATACACAAAAATCTTCTTCTTCATCGCAATCAAAATTTGAATGGCCAATTCTTTGTTCATCACTTGTTTCTGAGGTATTTATATCC
Source organism: Methanobacteriota archaeon (assembly GCA_949514915.1). GTDB lineage: Archaea > Thermoplasmatota > Poseidoniia > Poseidoniales > Poseidoniaceae > MGIIa-I. The sequence continues at coordinate 11,927 of CATFLP010000122.1, forward strand.
CATTCTTTTGTTTTGTTGTATACATAAATATCTATTTTTTGATCTGAAGCTAATTGACCAAATCCAGAACCATCAGGGTCTTTCTTTGCATAAGTCAATTGAAATTCAGCTCTTTTTAATCTATTTACTGAAGGAGATTCTTCATAAACAGTAACAAATTCAAATTCTTTCCAATTATCCTCATTAGATCCGTTTCTTCTAGGTAATGTGAAATCAGTCCATTCACCTACATAATTAATGTAAACTGTAACTTCATCTTTATCGGTTAACCCTTGATCATCAGTTACTGTTAACTGAACTTCCCATTTACCAGGGCTTCTATCTTTCCAAGTATATGTTTCTCCAGTTGCATCTACATCATTAGTTGGATCACCATCACCATCCTCATCATGATTTACATCTAAATCCCATTCATATTTTGATAAATAATGATTAGGATCATCATGTACACTAGCCGAACCATCTAGTAAAACGTCAATCGTAGCATCTACTTCTCTATCACTAATTTCATTTTCTTCACAAATGAAATACAAATAAAATTCTTTTGAAGATTCTGAAGTTTCTTCACCCTCACAATCCTCTACTCCCATTCTTGAACCTGCATCAGATTCAGGCCTGATAGAATCTTTTGGAATGACATTAATTTCTTTTGTCATTGTCTGACTAAATTGTCCGTCTTCTACTGTTAATGTAACGACATATGTGCCTTCTACAGCATATTCCCAGGTTACTTCACTTCCAGATTCTTCTCTTTGAATCCCATTAGAATCATCGAAATCCCACATAAATACAAGAACATCACCATCTCTATCAATTGTAGCACTTGCATCAAATGTAATGGTTTCTTCAGCTTTAATTGAGCCTGTAGGACTAATTTTCATTGCAATTTCAGGGGGCTGATTTGATGCAAATGTTTCGGTGCATCCAGAGAAAGCAATACTACACATAGACAAAATAACAAAAAATGATATGGCCTTTCTTCTCATTCTAATCATCTACCTCTAAAAACACATTACACAATAAACCTACGATACTTTGATTATAATTGGATTGATTTTATTTCTAAAAATTCTTCTAATCCATGTAATCCTAACTCTCTCCCATTTCCTGACATTTTGTATCCGCCAAAGGGGGCATTAACATTGAAATGGCCACCATTTACACTAACTTGACCAGTTCGCATTCCTTTTGCAAAGTTTATCGCTCTTTCTTTACTTTCAGACCAAACAGCACCTGATAATCCATAAATTGAATCGTTTGCTAGAATCAAAGCTTCTTCTTCTGAATCATAAGTAGTAATTACAAGAACAGGTCCAAAAATTTCTTCTTTCCAAATAGTCATTTCAGGAGTAACGTCTGCAAAAACAGTTGGTTTTACAAAGAATCCAACATTTAAATTTTCAGGCATACCAATCCCTCCTGAAATTAAAGTAGCGCCTTCATCAATTCCAGTTTGAATATATTTGGTCACACTCATTTGTTGTTTTGAACTTACCATTGGCCCACAACGTGTAGATTCATCTAATGGGTCTCCAACAGTATATCTTTCAATTCGACTTCTAATCATCTCACAAACTTCGTTTTTCATTTTTGAAGGAATGATTAGTCTTGTTAATGCAGAACATGTTTGTCCAGAATTTTGATAGCAACCACTTATTGCCATTTTTGCAACTAATTCAGGTTCGGCATCATTTAATGCAACATTTGCGCTTTTTCCACCTAATTCCAATGTCACTCTTTTTATTGTAGATGCCGAAGCTTGGCTAACACTAATTCCTGCGTTAGTAGAGCCAGTAAATGAGATCATATCAATATCTGAATGTGTAGCCATGTATTCCCCAACTTCAACTCCATGTCCACTAATTAGATTGAAAACACCCTTAGGTAATCCAATGTCATCAATTATTTCAGCAAGCATGAAAGCATTTAGAGGTGCTTCTTTACTTGGTTTAAGCACCATTGTACATCCAGCCGCTAATGCAGGAGCAACTTTCCCAATTATTTGATGTAGTGGAAAATTCCAAGGTGTAATAAATGCACAAACACCGATTGGCTCTTTAACAATTAATGAATTTCTAATTTCTTCTTCCCATTCAAATGTTTCTAAAATTTTTGCATATGAGCGAGTTACCACTCTTGGAGTTCCTACCATTGCCATTCGACTATATCCAATTGGTGTACCTACTTCAGCAGTAATTGTTTGTGCTAAATCTTCAGTTCTTTCTTTTATAGAGGCAGATAATTTATTTAGAAAATCAATACGTTCTTCATATGATGATTTACTCCAAGATTCAAATGCATTTTTTGCGGCTAAAACAGCAGCGTCAACATCATTTTGACTACCAACTGGAACTGAACCAATGATTTTTTCATTTGCAGGGTTTACAACTTCAATGATTCCTTCACCTGTGGCTTTAACCCATTCTCCATTGATGTACAATTTTTCATATATCTGCATATCAAGGGCGAGCATGATTGATTATTTGAGTCTCACTAAATATAAAGACTTAAATTATCTCCAAAAAATTCTCTGGTGGTCTTCCAATAATTGCTTTATTTGAGGTAGTAAGTAGTGGTCTTTCCATCAATTTTGGATTTTTTGCAAGCAAATTTGCAACAAATTTCTCATCTTCAAGATTTTCTAACTCTATGTTTAAATCTTTGAAAAGTTTTTCTTTAATCCTAACTAGGGAATTTGGTTTAGTTGAAAGATTAATTAATATTTTTTCTAATTCATTTTCTTTTAATGGATCAACAAGATATAATATTGTCTCAAAAGAAATATTTTTGTCTTCAAGTAATTTTTTCGCTTGTCTTGATTTTGAACATCGAGGGTTATGAAATAATTTATATTGCATATTCTCACCATTAAAAGGGCGCAGGTTCAAGGATCTTTTGACCTCCCATATAAGGCTGCAAAATTTCTGGAATATTTATTCTGCCATCCTCTAATTGATATTGTTCCATAATGGCTACTAGAGCTCTACTTGTAGCAACCGCAGTTGAATTTAATGTATGTACGGCAGAGTTTCCATCTGCAGTCCTGTATCTCATTTTTAACCTATTAGCTTGATAATCAGTACAATTAGAACAAGATACTATTTCTTTGTATTCTTTGGGGCCAGGGAGCCATGCTTCCAAATCATATTTTCTACTAGCCACAGTTCCCATATCTCCAGTACAAATATTTACAACCCGATAATGAATTCCTAATGAATTCCATAATTCTATGCAATTTTCTAACATTTTTTCATGATGATCCCATGATTCATCAGGATGACTTATGATTATTTGTTCAATTTTTGTAAATTGATGCACCCGCCAAATTCCTTTGTCTGATTGTCCATGAGCACCTACTTCTCTACGGAAACATGGAGAAACACCTACTAATTTTATTGGAAGTAAACTTGGTTCAATGATTTCATCCATATACATTGCAGTTAATGGATGTTCACTCGTAGCAATCATATAATACCCATCAGGTTCAATACCATACATTACAGTTTCAAAATCTGCTAAATCAGTTACTCCTTCATACGCCTTACGATTCATCATTGTTGGAGGATGCATGAGTGTGAAATTTTTCCCAATCATAAAATCGACTGAATATGATTGTAATGCCATTTCTAATCTAGCAAGATCCCCTTTAAGAAAATAAAATCTACTACCTGTGATTTTTGCTGCTCTAGGTAATTCAGCCCAATTATTCATTTCTAGTAATTCATTATGAGTACGAGGTTCAAATGAAAAATGAGGTTTTGCCCCAAATTCTGAATGTAATGAATTTCCTTCATCATCATCTCCTATTGGCACGGACTCATGAAGGATATTAGGAATACTCATTCTGATAGAATCTCTCTTTTCTTTCAGACCATTTGCAAGTTTATCAAATTCTTCTATTTGATTACCTAAGTCTTTAACTTCGTTAAGGATTTCATTCATTTTTTCTTTATTTCCTGATTTTTTAGCATCAGAAATTAACTTTGCAGAATCATTTCTCTTTTTCCTTGCTAAGTTTTGTTCATATACAGCAGTTCTCCATTCTTCATCTAATTTGATTACTTCATTGATTTTATCATGAGGCAAACCTCGTTTATCATGATCTGCTTTTATGACATTTGCATTATCTCTGAAGTCGCTTATATCCAACATGCTATGACTCTCCGAGTCAGCCTTTTGGCTTCAAACCTACGCAAGAATGGTTTATTAAAATGAAATATTAAATTCTAATGCGCTAATACCAAGAAGAATCAATGTAGATATAAAATAACCAAGAATTGCACCACTATTTAGCAAAGGTAATCCTGCTTGAGGCCTTCCTAATGCTACGTATCCCATTAATATGAAATAACCACATAAACCTCCAAACATTGTTATTAAACCAATCCAAATAGTAGCATCCATCCCAAGAATAATAGTTCCTTGTGGTAGCCAAGTAATTGCTGAAATTACTAAAATCCCTGGAAATATCACATCTCCTAATCCCATAAACATGGCATCTTTACTACTTTTTTCTCTTTTATTTTTGAATGATTTAGTTTTAATTTTCCAATCTTCTTCAGAAATCTCCCTATCTCTCATAGTATCTTTTTCATCAAGGAATGAGTAATTTTTTTCTTGAGGAGCAACTAATAATATTGGTAATTTTAAATTTACCATTGTATCGGCTAAATCTAACATGTGTTTTGATTTGTATACTGCCCAAGCATCATAAATTGCAGCCACAATCATAAAAATAATAATTAGCCAGGGAACAAATGAAATTCCTAACATTGCAATTACTCCAGCTCCTACTAGTATCCCAACAGAATTAACAACATACCATTCAGGTCTTATGAATAAGACAACCATCAAGAAGATAGATACACATAAACCAATTAATACAGCCCATTCATTTACAAGCACAAATTGATTTTCATCAATAGTTAAGTACTGCCATTTATCATTCATTTGAATGAATACAACTGAATTTATAGAATTACTTGAAGTATTAGATAATGCTAAAATCCCATCATTTCCAATTTCAATAGTCATATTTATTTGTTCAACTAAATTACTACTTCTAAACATTCTAAAATTTTCAGAATCGATTACAAATAATTCGTCTTGAGCAAAATTATTGTAATTTGCTAGTAATACTGATTTAATTGGCCCATTAAAAAATCCATTGTCCAAATGCATTCTAGTTTCTTTATTTGGAACATAATTAGTTTCTAAATCAACATTCCACGCAGTTACATTTCCTTCATTGTCACCTAAAACTAATAATTTTTGTTCAATTTCAGTTTCTTGCCATAAAGAAGAACCTAATGTTGCAGTAGTAATTTTAGTGGAATATAATTTTTCAAACTCGACAGTAAAATTTCCTCCATCAGTTGGTAAATTTAAAAGTGCAAATCTATTTTCAGTTACCCAAATTAATTGATTATTTTGTGTACTCCAAATATTTATTGTGCTTTCATTATTGATGAACTCAGGGATATCATAACTTTGATTGCCGCCCACTTTATGTAATATATTATTTGAAGAAATATACCAATCGATATTATTTGCAGTAAATCCCAAAGAGCAATCAATATCATTATTCATATCTTCAGAAACATCGTAACTTTGATCAAGTTTTAACCATGAACTTCCATCACAAATAACCATACCTTCATTAAACATTGAAAAAGTATAATTCTCTTCATTTGTAAAAAAAACAACCCCTTGGTGAAGCATATTTAATGGCCCTAGGCCAGTTTCATCATAGGCATTAGAAAACGAATAAAAGGCATATCCTCCAAATTCTCCAGTTGTTTTATTTACAAGTTTTTGCGAAGCAAAAAAACCATCATCCTTTTGAGAAATAATTTCATATGGGTTATTATTTATTTCAAATTCTAGTGGTTCTGATGGTGTCGATATCATAAGATTTGTAAGAGGAATTGTAGAATAACAAAGTGCAATAAAAAGTATACCCAAAATTCCATATTTGATGATCCAATCTTTTTTCTTTTTCGCTAAAAATATTATTGCGGCAGTAAATACTAATATCATCACAAATTCAAGTAAAATGTTTCTTGCCTGACTAGCTCCTGCTTCACCAAATGCTCTAAATTCTGGCTTATCATAAAAAGGCTGAATTACTATTCCAATAATTATTGTAACTACAAACATAATGGCCATTCCAAGCATTGATTGCCATTGTTCTTTCATGGCACCTAACATTTCTTTTATTTGTGCAGTAGGGTGTATTGAATCTCCCTCCATGGTTATGCTTCATCAGTCTCCTCTATCAGTCTGTCTAAAATCTAACATTATATTTGTCAGAAACCTCAATATGTCGGTTGTTTTGGATGGCATGTAGTGAATGGACGCTATTAGATGGTTGGAATCTTTGCGTGAGCAAGGAATGAAACTTGGTTTAGAAAATACAAGTGAATTACTTTCAAGATTAGGAAATCCTCAAAATAAATTCCCCTCAATTCATGTAGCTGGAAGTAATGGAAAAGGAACGATTTGTTCTATCTTAGCTAATACATTTACATTGAATAATATCAATACAGGTTTATTTACTTCTCCTCATCTTTGTAATATTGAAGAAAGAATAAGAATAAATGGAATACAAATTTTGGAATCAGAATTTGTTAAAGAGATTGAAAAGTTGCAATTAATTTGTGACATAGAGCCAAAGATATTACCTACATTTTATGAAGCCACTTTTATTATTGCGATGATGTATTTTGCATCATCAAAAATTGAAAGGGCAATAATTGAAACAGGATTAGGAGGAAGATTAGATGCGACTAGGTTGGTTAATGCAGATTGTTGTATTTTAACCCAGATTTCATTAGAACATACAGAAATACTTGGCGACACATTATTGAAAATTGCAACAGAAAAAGCAGCAATTGCTAGAAAAGGAGTACCTTTAATTTCAATATGGAATGATGATGAAAAAGTACGTGAAATAATAGAATCATCGGTTAGTTCTTCTAAGTTAATTGAGTGGCATAGAAATACACAAAATGAAAATTTTAGAGATGAGGCAATAGGGTTAGCAAATCTAGCATTATCCAAAATGAATAATTCAATGGAATGTATGGATGGAGCAAAAGTTACTTTTTGGCCTGGGCGAATGCAAAAAGTTCAAACTCAAGAAGGATCAAACATATTACTTGATTGTGCACATAATCCTAGTGGACTTTCAAGAGCCATTTCTGAGATTTCAAATAATCACAAGGGAGTTAAAAAAATTATTTTTGGTTGTACAAAACAAACAGATATTGATGCTTTTTTACAACCTTTAATTTCCTATGTTAAAAAATTTAGAATAGATGAGATTATTCTAACAGAACCCCAAGGAGGTCGTACAAAAGCAGTTTCAACAAATGTTTTATTTCAGAAATTATCAAAAATATTGCCAGACACGGAAATTACAGAATTCCCAGAACCTTTTGAAGCAATACAAAGAGGTATAAAAAGATTGAATAAAGGCACTTTACTTTGTATCGGCAGTCTTTATTTGATTGGAAATATTTTGAAAATATTAAATTTAGACAGTAGAGATTCTATGAATATTTTCCGAAAGTAAGAATTAGGCATATTAGTTACGAGGGGTAGTGAAGGAATCATGAAATGGGATTTACGTTTTTTAAAACTTGCAAAGCATATCTCAGAATGGAGTAAAGATCCTTCAACTAAAGTAGGATGCATTATTGTTGGAGAGGATAGAGAAATACGTTCAACAGGATTTAATGGATTTCCTAGAGGAATCGAAGATACGGAAGAACGATTGAATGAAAGGGCAAAAAAATATCCTTTAATTTGTCATGCGGAAGAAAACGCAATAATGCATGCTGCAAGGATTGGTGTTTCATTAAAGGGTTGTATTGCATATGTTACCTGGCCTCCTTGTAATAGATGCACAAGATCTCTTATTCAAGCAGGAATTACTAAAATTGTAATTCCAGATGGTGTTGAAATCCCAGAAAGGTGGATTGATGAATTCAATTTATCAAAGTCAATGCTTAATGAAGCAGGTGTGGAATTATTAATAATTTGAATTTAATTTTTTTATGAATCAGTAGATTATGTTAAGGCATATTGCCTCTTGAGTATGTTGAGTCGAATGTCTAAGAAGTCGAAATTAAGTTTGCGAGAAAAGATTGCAAAGAAATGGGAATCGCTTCGTGATCACCATTTAACAATAATGACAACAGTGTTTATGCTGTCTCTTGCAATGATGTTATTTACATTGGTATTTGTAATAACTGGAAAATATGCTGAATGGCCTCCAGAGAGAAATGCATTAGCTTGGCTTTCAGGATTGATTGGTATAATTGTTGCGATATTTTTGTGGCCTGAATTTTTCTATCTTCGAGGAAGATACAATTATTTGAGAGAATTTTTACAAATTAATTCACCTTCCGAATTAAGAAAGGATATGTCTGAGGCTCAAAATGCTGCAAAGATATTAGGTGAACGTTATCAAGACAAATTACAAGAATTTCTTTTAGGAAAAGGAATTAAGATGAAACGTAAATCAAAATGAGGGATTTACTTGAGAGCATGGCCTTTGCTTAAAGAATTAATACTTGCAACTAGTATAATTTTACTTTTGTTGCTTGCAATGTATTCAGCAACGGGCAATTCTCCACCAGTTGTAGTAGTAGAATCAGATTCAATGATGCATGATCCCGATGGGCAGATTGGTGCTATTGATGCAGGCGATTTAATTTTAGTTCATTCACCAAATAGTAGGAAAATAATAACATATGCTGAAGCTTTGGAATTAGCAACAGATTCAAAGACTTATGAAAGCCATGGGTTACCAGGTGATGTTATTGTGTATGATAAAAATGGAGAAGATAAAACTCCAATAATTCATCGTGCAATATTGTATGCTAGAGCGAATTTAACAGAAACACCAGATAGGGAGAATAATAGTTGTATTAATGGTAATTATGATAAATTTTTAATTGACTCAACAGATTCTCAACTTGGCTCTTGTATTTTAACATGGGATGTTGCAGGAACAACAATTAGAAACTCTAC
>CATFLP010000123.1 GCA_949514915.1 Methanobacteriota archaeon
TAGCTCCAGGAGTCATATCATTAATCATAATATGTTCCCAAGTACTTCCTCCTCTTGCTACAATGAATGTAAGATCAGCCTCTAAGAAATTTTCATAAAGTTGTCTTGGACCACAAGCGGCACCTTTTATTCCTCCCCCATCTGCAATTTCTGGATGATTATCACCAACATTCATGCCATTGTCTTGATCAAGTGACATTTCATAAATCACACCAGGCACAAATCTATCGACAAAAACCCATTCTTCTCCCAATGAATCAAGTGCTCCCCCGTTTTTACTTGTGCTCCATCCTTCATCATCTATCATATTGTCATCATGGAAAAGTACAGTACCTGGAACGATTTGTTTTGGGGTGGCAGGACCTTGCCATCTTAATTCTAGACCTTCAGAACCCGTATTTTCAAAATATTCTATACTTATTGAGTTCAAACCAGCTTCAAGTTGCACTATTCCAGAACCAGCAGTAAATCCTTGAAGCCTTTCCATTTTTACAACTTCAGTACCATCAATCCATAATACTGATCCGTCATCAGAACTTAATTCAAATTCATATTGTCCTGCTGCAGGAATATCAATGTATCCAGTTGCTCTCAAAGAAAATTCTTCATTCCCTAAAGTTGGAGTTAAATCACCAACTTGAGATGAATCGAAACCATCATTACCATTTGAAAATGCGATATTATTTTCAATCGTAATTAAGTCAGGAATCCTATTTGCTAAATCAGGAAGTTCATTGTTTGAACTACCCTGATTATCAAACCATTCGACCATTAAGCCAGCATTATCTTGCATTTTTGGTGTGAATTCATGGGCCCCTCCATCTTGTAATTGATCAGCTGAAAAATCACCCCAGAAAGACCAAAAGATACCATTTGGATCAGTACATTGTAAAATCCAATGTAAATCATCACTATTTTTGGGTTCACTTCCTGGAGATAATTCCCAAAGAATTCCATAGTTGTCAAAATTGTCCCATACATATATTTCATGTATTATTATTTTATCAGAGACTTCTCTTGTTGCAAGAGCAGCAATTTTTTCAGGTGTCTGTGCAATAGTTTCAGTCATTTGAATCATAGAAGCAAGAATTAGGCATGATAGTATTCCTACTGCCGTGAATAGAATCATTTGTCCAATACCCACGGCGGCTTCATCTAAGTTTCTACGATGCATGATTATCACTCTAAATTATTTGGTCTCCTTCTTTAAGAGATTCATCATAGCGTAAATCCCAACTTGAGTATGACCCTGAATCACCCATAACAAAAATGAGGGTATGGGTTTCAAAATATGCAGGAGGGCAACCGCCTTCATCCATTACATTATCAGGAGGGTCATCTGTATCTGTTGTATGATAAAGCTTTAACGTAATCATATAGTTGATTCCAACTTCTAAAGTATCAACTGCTCCTGGGTCGCTACCACTATCTGTTGTTTTTGTGGCAGCTTCTAAATCCCCTTCATTACTCCATCTTGTAAACATCTCATTAGCACCATTTTCACAAAAAACAGCCCATTTTACTAAATCATCTTCTACAGTTGGAGCCCCAGGAGATAATTCCAGTGTAACTTGCAAAACTGCATAATTAGGATCATTATTATTATCAAATTCTATTGCAGTAATGATTACATTAGAAACTATGATTTTCCCATAAATTACATTTTCAGTTTTTTCAGCATCATCTTGTGTACTTTTGAAAATTTGTTGTCCAAATGAGACTATTGTAATGGATACTACCGCACTAACTAAGACTAATGCAACAAATATAATCATTGCACTAATTCCTGCCGAAGCCAAATTATTGTAATTACGACGTTGCCTCATTTAGTTAATGCTTAAGGTAGTCGGTATTCTATTTATCTAATGTTTTCCATAAATTATACCATGATTTCATACATTTTTCTAATGATTCAGATGAGTTACATTGAATAAGTGGAGCGTTACGAGATAATAATTCAGAAATAAATCCACGTTTTGCTTTACTAATTAAAAGGGTAGGAATTTTTTGAATAGATGCTTCAGATGCAAAAGTTGTGCTTTGAGTAATTACAGCTGAATAATTTGAGATTATATTACATAACTCCCAAGGGTTTTCATGTTTCATATCTTCATTAAAATAATCAATATCTTCATCAATTAAATCTAATGCATTTTTAATCGAAAGGATTTCTTTTTTATCGTGAGTTCCTCCTCCTTTCAATGTTCTACAGATTATTTTTTTATTCTTTGATTTTGATTTTAGATAATTTCTTATTTCTGCATGAATCTTATTGTGCCTAATTACATTGATTTTTTTCTTTATACATTTTTTTAAGAATCCTCCATCAATATCTTCTTTCCAATAAGTGGGCAACAAAACATCCGTTGCAGATTTTAATGCTAATTTATGTGCTAAGTGATGTATTTCGGTATCACTTATGTATATTCGTTGTGAGATTCTTGCTGATTTAGCAGAAAACAATTCTAGACTTGCCCCCATAACAACAATACGATCTAATGGATTTTCTTTTTGCCTTAATTTTAATATTTTTTTTACAATTTGTCTACGCTTTAATATTTTTAAAAAAGTTTGAAATTTATTAATCTCTTTTCCAAAAGGTCGTTCTACAAATACAACTTCTCTTTTTGGAAGATAGTTTTTTGAATTTTCAAACATATTCATACATTCAATACGTGTGGTAATGATTAACAAATCATTTTCGTGACCATTTCTAATAAAAGGTGCAAGTAGTTGAAAATGTGCTGGGTGCTCTAAAACCCAAGCAGTTACAACCCGCTCATTTAGAATCTCCATTGCTACTTCCAGAATGACATAGGTGATATGCTTAGCCGCAATTGCTTTGGTATTGGGCGACTTCGTAGTTCTATGTCTAAAGAGCGGATTGATGTAGGAGGCAACACATATGGACCATATTCACCAGGAGTCAAATCAAATGGATTGATTTGGTTAGCTGGCCAAATTGCTCCTGAAGCAGGCGAGGATATTAAATCACAAACGCGTGCTAGCTTAAAGAAAATTGATGATTTATTACATGCTGCAGGAGTTAGTAAAAACAATATTTGTTTTGCCCAAGTATTATTGGCAGACATCAATGATTTTGATTTAATGAATGAAGTTTACATTGAATGGTTGGAAGGGGTTGAAATCCCTCCAGCAAGAGCTGCATTTGAAGCAGGGAATTTACCTAAATTAGCAAGGATTGAAATTGTAATTCAAGCAACAGAATAATGTATAAAAAAATCATTGGTATTATTTCCTTAACCTTGATGGCTTATCATGCTCCGACATCTTGAGTGGCCTGAAGATTTTGATGTCGAGCAGATTAGTTCCGTTTTCAAGGCATATGATATTAGAGGAATTTTTGGAGAAGCAATCAATGAAAAGTTTGCATATAGATTAGGTGCCGCACTTGCAACTTATCTTGATTTGAATACCTTAGTTGTAGGCAGAGACATTAGAGAGAGTAGCCCCGTTTTGCATGCTGCTTTCTTGTCTGGTTTAGTAGAATCAGGAGTTGATATACATGATATTGGAATTGTTCCAACAGGTACAATGTATCATGCCACTCATTTTTTAGATGTAGATGGAGGAGTAATGATTACAGCATCACATAATCCTCCAGAATATAATGGATTTAAGATGAATAAAGGTACTGCTGCAATGGCAGGAGATTCTATTCAAGAATTGTTGAAAATATTTTTACAATCAGAGTTTAAAATGGGCGAAGGAAGTATAGTAAATACTGATGTTTTGAGTACTCATATTGATTCTGTCATTCATAATATTAAAGTTCCAAAAAGAAAATTGAAAATTGCAATTGATTGTGGAAATGCTGTTGCAGGACCTGCGATGGTACGATTATTCAAAAATTTAGAAATGGATGTCATACCCTTGTTTTGTGAGTGGGATAATCAATTTCCAAATCATCCACCAGACCCAACAAGAATGGAAAATATGCAGCACTTGGCAAAAATAGTTCAAGAAAATAATTGTGATTTTGGAATAGGTATTGATGGAGATGGAGATCGAGTAGGATTAGTTGATGAAAAAGGGAATTTCATTCATCCAGATAAAATGTTAGCACTCTTTGCTATTGATATTTTAAAGAAAAATGCAAATCTTAGTGATGAGGAGCGAACTGTGATTTATGATGTAAAATGCTCAATGGCAGTTGAAAATGTCATTAGAGAATATGGAGGTATTCCTCTAATGTTACGAACTGGGCATTCATTTCAAAAGCAGGCTCTACGTGAAAATCCCTTAGTTCCATTAGCAGGTGAAATGAGTGGTCATGTATTTTTTAATGATAATTGGCCTGGTTTTGATGATGCATTATATGTATCTGCCAGACTTGTAGAATTAGTTTCAAGAACTTTAGATTCTGATGGGAAATTTAGTGATTTAATAGGAATTTTACCAGTTTATTCGTCAACAGGAGAGGCAAAGGTACACTTTACCTCAGATGATAAAAATGCTCTAATGCAATCAATTATTGATTCTGTAAATTCAGAAGGGTTAGATAATTCAACAATAGATGGAATTAGATTTAATTTTGAAAAAGAAGGTGAAGTTGTAGGTTGGTGTCTTTGTAGACTTTCAAACACAGAACCTATTTTTGTGATGCGTGCTGAAGCAATTGATGATGAAAACTTAGATTGGATTAAATCAGAAGTAAATAGGATAATAAGTCCACATCTAGATATTTCTGAATTCTTAAATCAGGATTAAGCTTCTTCTCCAGTTTCAGTTTCTAATTCTGTTAAAATTGTAACGTTATCTAAATCTAAAACAATTAATTTTATGGAATAAGTTACTTCTTCTCCATCATCACTTCTTTCACAGATAGGTCCTGCATTTCCTGAATCTGCTGAAACACTAATGTCTACAAAATATTCTCCAAGTCCTGCACCATCTGAATCTAATTGATTAATAATTTCACCTTTTGATAGCCCCGAAACTGTAGTGCCAAGTAAAGATGAATTGTACCAAATTACTTCTACGGAATGAGCGCCACTTCCACCACTATTTTGGCCATCCCCACTACCATTGTAAGAATCGTGTGTGGCAGTTGCTGAGATTGTATCTGCAGCGGGTTGACCACCACCTGGTCCAATACAACCAGGTCCATTTGCTTCTTCATCTTCACCATATGACATTGAAACTTCAACCCCAACAATATTTTTTGAACTTGCATCATCAAGAA
>CATFLP010000124.1 GCA_949514915.1 Methanobacteriota archaeon
AGTTCAGAAATTGTAAATGATAATTTAAATTTAATATTAACATTAAATGGATCTTGTATTGCTTGCGGTGCTGCCCCAGGTACATTGATAGGAATAAAAGAAGATTTAGAGAATGATTCGGAAATTATGTCAATATTTTTTGATACTGAACTTTTAGAAACATTTGATGATTTGTCCAAAGAATTCTTAATTACTCAAACGAATATTTTGTTTAAGAGCAATTGAAGTAGATGTTTACCTAGGGGTAATTAGATGCAACGTCCAGAACCTGAACCATGTCGTGAAAATGATGAAGGTAAATTTGAGATAATATCTCGGGACGGTGTAGCAAGAATTGGAAAATTTCACACCAAACATGGAATTGTAAACACACCAACACTATTACCCGTAATTAATCCAAATATTAGGACTATTGAACCAAGAGACATGTGGGATAATTATGGTGTTGAATGCTTAATTACTAATTCATACATCATTAGGAATTCTGAAAAATTAAGTGAAAATGCTATTGAAAATGGAGTTCATTCGCTACTAAATTTCCCTGGAGTCATTATGACAGATTCTGGCACATTCCAAAGTTATGTATATGGTGATATTGAAGTAGAACCAGAAGAAATTATCGAATTTCAAAAGAAAATTGGAGTTGATATTGCGACTATGCTTGATGTATTTGGGAAACCTAATCTGAATTTTGAAGAATCAAAAGAAATTGTCGAAGAAACTGCTTCACGTTCCGAGATTTCTGTAAAAGCTGCAAATGGTATGATGCTAAATGGCCCAATACAAGGTGGGTTATTTCCAAAATTAAGAGAATTATCAGCAAAAAAAATGAGTAGTTTTGATTTCACTATACATCCAATTGGCGGTATAGTACCACTAATGGAAAAACAAAAGTATCTTGATTTAATTAAAATTATTAGTTCATGCAGACACATAATTCCATCTTCTCGGCCAGTACATCTTTTTGGATGTGGACATCCACATCTATTTGGAATAGCAGTGGCAATGGGAATTGATCTTTTTGATTCTGCCGCATATGCGCTCTTTGCAAGAGATGATCGACTGATTATGCCTTGGGGGACAGAAAAATTAGAAAGAATTACAGAATGGCCTACAGCATCAAAAACATTTTCTGAATTAACACCAAAACAAGTAAAGGCACTATCAAAAGAGGAAAGAACCATCATACTTGCAAAATTTAATTTGGAAATTTCAATGAGGGAAATGGCCAGAGTAAGAGAAGCAGTAAGAAATGGGAAAATATGGGAATATGTTGAGAGAAAATCATCTGAACATCCAGCATTAGAAATTGCAATTAATCATATTTTAGAATCATCAGATGATTCGAATTTTATGAGATGGGTGGAAAGTTCTACTACAATTCAAAAAAGTAGAGGTGTATTATGGTCAAAAAAAATCAATAGTCATCCTTATGTTAAAGCGACAAAAAAACTAATTGAAGAATATGTCAAATTACCTAAAAAAGATGCTTTTGGCAACGAAGTAAAACATGATGAATGGAATATTATTGTTATTCATGGTGTTCGCGGTCCTTGGAGAATAAGATGCAAAGAATTAATTTTTGAATTAATGTCTTATTTTGAAAATTTACAAATTTTTGTACAAACACCTCTAGGAATTATTCCATATTCATTAGAAGATTTTAATCCCTTTGCGCATATTAATGGTCCAGAATCTATTTGGGATTATAATGAAAAAGATTTGGCAATTAACTGTAATTCTATCATTCCAATCCATGGCACTATGGGGATAGATAAAGCAATCGAACTTTTAGTTAATTCTGGCCTTAAATTAAGTAATTCAAAATTAAATAATGAAGATGTAGAATTATATCTTGATAAATCTTCAATAATCACAAAAACTTCATTGTATACTCATTTAAATTATGATTGTTCTGAAGAATGGTTATCAGATACATCATTTTTCAAGGGAGGAACTGGTAGAATAAGAAATGTTTTTGATTCTAAAGGAAACCATATTCTCTCTCCTAGGTTAGAAGATGGAGGAATAACATTAACAATTAGTGGTGCAAAAAAATTATATGAATTTTCTAAATTAGGTATGTGTAAAATACCTCTTGTAAAAATAAATGATGATGCCATACCATTTGTGAGTAAAGGTAGAAATGTAATGCATGGATTTATTCTTTCAGTTAGGGAAATACTACGCCCTGGTATGCCATGCTTAATCATCAATAATAAAGAGGATTTAATCGCCTTTGGAATTTCTTGTTGTACAAATTCAGAAGCAATGGAATTAAAGAAGGGTGTTGCTGTAAAAATAAAATCTGGAATTGAATAAATCAGTAATACATGACATTGATAGGACTGGACTGTTTGACACATGATATCCTGAGGGTTTAATTTGAGTAGAGAAAATGTTGTAGAAACAATCAATCTCGTCAAATCATATGGAAAACACGTTGCATTAGATTCTATAAATTTGAAAATTAAGCCAGGCGCAACAGGACTTCTTGGACCTAATGGAGCGGGTAAATCTACATTATTCAAAACAATTCTTGGATTAATAAGTACCACTTCTGGAGACGGAATTGTACTTGATCACAACATAAGAGAAGAAGGTCCCATTATTCGATCAAAAATAGGTTATATGCCAGAATATGATTGTCTAAATCCTGATTTAGAAGCCATACATCAAGTTGCATACAGTGGTGAATTATTAGGAATGAACCCCTCTATAGCAATGCAAAGAGCACATGAAGTTCTAGAGTATGTTGGATTAAAAGATCAACGTTATCGTACATTAGATACTTTTTCAACTGGTATGAAACAATCAGCAAAATTAGCATGTGGTTTAATTCATGATCCTGAATTATTAATCGCGGATGAACCAACAAATGGTCTAGATGCCGCTCATAGAGATTTTATGCTAAACACATTAAATCAAATTGTAAATCAAGGTGGAAGGAGCCTAATTATGGCTAGCCACTTAATGAATGACGTAGAAAGAGTATGTGAAAGAATTGTTATGCTTCATAAAGGAAAATTAATTGCTCAAGGAAAAATTGAAGATTTGAAGGCAATTGAAAGAGAAGTTGAAGTTCATGCTTGGGGGGGTGCCTCAAAACTAGAAGAATACTTGAATGATGGAGGGTTAAAAGTTAGAAGAACTGGAAGAGTTCTAAGAGTTGTACATGTAGATGACTCCACTTATGATCAAATCATTTCAGCAGCTGCTAAGTCTGGATGTCAAATAAGACGTATGCAAGATCATGAAGCTAGTTTAGAAGATCTGTTTATCAGAATAATGGAAACTTTAGGGTATGGAGTGAAAAGTTCAGATCAATTATTAGAAAACAATCCTAATTTAAAGCATGTAGATGCACCATTAGAACTCAAAAATAGGGAGCCGTTACAATGACTGAAGAAACAATAGATGCGGAATTCCTAGGTAAAGAAGGTGTGAATGTCACTGGATTTAGTAGAATGGAGGCTGCTTATGGTTCTGGTGATGGTGATGAGGATGCTACTGCGGCAGTTGCTTCATCATCAACTGCAGAAGTTGGAACTATTTTTGAACAAATATATCGTCCATGGAATGGAACATTAAACACAAGATGGGTTAGAAATTGGTCAATACTTAGACATCATATCTATGGAATGTTTTCTAAGGGTCATCGTCCTTGGGGTTGGCCTGTAAGAATCTCATTACTAGTACTATTATTAGGTTCTATGAATGATTTATTCTTATCATTTTTAGGTAATGCTACAGGAGTTGAAGAACTTTCAAGACTATTTTCACCATCAAGAGAAAATTTGTATGCTCATGTGCTTGGATTTTTCCCACGAAACGTATTTTGTTTTCCAATTGCTGCAGCACTTCTTGTAGGTGGAATGATAAGTGAGGATCGTAAAAATGGCACTAGTGCAATATATTTTTCACGACCAGTAAATAGAACTGATTATACTGTTATGAAATTTATTTCCGTTGCAATACTATTGTCTATCTTAATTGTAGGTACTTTGGCATTATATTACATTGGTGACCTTGTACTTTCTGGAGAAGGTTGGGCATATGTCCTTGATACATTTCCACTATTTCTTGCTGCTGCATTAGCTGGTTTCTTTCTCGTATTCACATATTCATCAATAGGTTTAGCACTATCAAGTGTTAGTAGAGGAAAATTCTTCCCTGCTATTGCTTTACTAGGAATCATTTTGGGGACAAAATTCATTGCGTTTTTAATCTCACAATTATATGAAGATAGTATCGTTTATCTACTATCTCCTTATGATTGCATAGCACATTTAGGTCAAGAAATGATGGGTATTAATTCTACTTATGAACACCCATACACTTGGAGTCTTGTTGCAATAATTCTGATGAATGCAATTTCATTATATGTACTGACTGCAAGAGTTTCTTCTATGGAGGTGACTAGAGAATGAATGCTAATCAAAATAAATCTGCAAATTCAAATGTAGTTCCTGCATTAATGCTAGATCATGTTTCAAAATGGTATGGAAACATAGTCGGTCTAAATGATGTCAGTATAGCAATTAATGGAGGAGTTACTGGACTACTTGGCATGAATGGTGCTGGAAAATCAACTTTGTTTAAATTAATTGTAGGTAAATTAAAACCATCTCAAGGAACTGTAAGATTATTCGGTATTGATCCTTGGAAAAATAAAGCACCATTTAGTAGAATTGGTTATGTTCCTGAACATGAAAAATTATACGACTGGATGACTGCATTTGAATTTGTAACAATCATAGCAAGATTATTTGGACATTCAAGAGATACTGCTGAAGAAAGAGCGAAACATGTTCTTAAATTCGTAGGGCTTGATGATGTGATGCATAAAGAATTAGGTAAATTTAGTAAAGGTATGAGGCAAAGAGCGAAAATTGCTCAAGCATTAGTAAATGATCCAGATTTAATAATATTGGATGAACCTTTACAAGGTTGTGATCCATTAGCTAGAACTACAATTATGAATGTCATAAGAGAATTAGGAAGTATGGGAAAAACTATAGTCGTTAGTAGTCATATATTGAGTGAAATTGAAAGAATTACTGAACAAATAGTGATATTACATAATGGAAGATTATTGGCACTGGGTAACCTTCATGCAATCAGAGATTTACTTGACAAACACCCACATAGGATTTCTCTAACAACTAAACAACCAAGAGAATTAGCAAGCAAATTTCTGAATCATGAATCTGTATATGGTGTTCATTTCCCTGCTGAAGATGAATTATTAGTTGAAACACATGATCTTGGAAATGTGCATAAAGATATGCCTTTGATATTGGATGATTCTGGAATTAGAGTGACTGCAATAGAAAATCCTGATGATAATTTAGAATCAATATTAGAATACTTAATGGAGGGACGATAATGTCTAAATCATCAAGACCTCTTTCAAAGAGTGTATGGTCAAAAATTGACGTTAAATCATGGGCAATTACTGAATTTACGCTACGTCAATACCAAACTAGAAAATCAACATGGTCTATTGCAATGATTGGAATGTTACTAGTCACCCTAGTGCTATTATTTTATGTAAAAGGACAAACAACAATAATTGAATCAATAGATCAAGATGGTGATTCATTTGATTGGGATGGTGATGGATATTCATTAGCTCAAGAATTAAAATACGGAACTAATCCTGAAAATGCTTCAGATTATCCTAATGTTCCTGCACTTCCTGCATCTAATTGGATTGATGAAGATGATTTCTCTTACTCTTTTAGTGGAGAAAAATGTGAACGAAATATTTACGGAATTATAAGTGAGGGTGTTTGCCAAACTAATGTTGATGATGACGGAGACTGTGAAAGAACAGATTGGGTATTACAAAACAAATTAATTGGACAAGGAGGCACAGACTCAAATTATGATAACCTCGATTGCTCTGTATTTATCAGCACTAATTCAGGCATCACAATAATACCAGACAATTATGTTGATGAAGATCCTGATGATAATTTATATTACCATGAAGCCGTACACAGAGGTTTTGTTCTTGGTTTTGGAAAAATTGGTTTTGCATTTTTGATGGGAATTTTCCTTCCTCTATTTCTTGCAACTGGACTAATTAGAGATGAAATGGAATCTGAAACCTTGCATTATTTAATCGGGAAACCTATTGCAAGAGGTGAATTCTATGCTTATAGATTAGGTGGCTACCTTGTAATGACATGGTTTTATCTCGCAATACTAACTTTCATTATGAGTCTCATCACTGGATTTGTAGCACCTTCTGACTCCTTCTTTAGATTTGGAGATATTCAAATCTGGGCATCAATATTATTTGCAACTTGCTTAATGGTAATGGCATATGGAACTATATTTTCTACATTTGGCATTTTTACAAAATATGGAATGCTAGCATCAATTTTCTTTGGCGTATGGGAATTTATGATGGCAATGTTAACTCTAATTGGAACGGGTTCTTTTTTCGTTACAAGAATGTCGATTGTATTTTGGGGAATGCAAATAATTGATTCTGTATCTACATTTACTTGGAATGATTCTGAATACCTTATTTCTAAGGGAGAATATTATGGATTAGAGGGGAATGAAGCACTAAGTTCATTCTATGGAGTCCCAAGCATTGGTTCCTCTCCTATGACTACATTATTCATTTCAGCTGCTGTATTAATTGGCATTACATCAATAGTATTCTTTATTGGACAATCAGCTTTCAAACGTAAAGAACTCAAATGAGGGTCTAAAATGGAAAACTTTGAAGGCCCATTAAAGGATTTATGGGAAATGCCAGATTTACCGAATATCAAACACCTCACTTGGGATTGGTGGTGGTGGTTAGTGATGTGGCCGTCAAAAACACATCCAGGAAGAAGTGAACAACTAATGGTACTTTGGTCTACAAAAGAAACTCCATCAATCTTTGTAAATGATCACAATTGGGCTGCAGCAGCAAAACCAAATACGAATGATGAAAATTTATTGGTTCTTCCAGGAATGGTTGCTGGATGGTATTTTGATGGAGAAAAGATGTATGAACCACTAGTACTACAAGAATCTAGAATCGCAGCAATATCATCTAAACATAAAGAATGGCCATCAGATTCTGAATTAGGTGGGGCTATTTTTGCACTTTGTGACCAACTACTAAGCACTGGAATTACAGAAGATAATAAAAAATTCTGGATGCGGATAGAATCTGATAAAGCGGCAATAAAAAGTGGTGCCCCAAAAAAATTTGACATACAAATGACTCCATGGAATTCAGCATTATCTAAAGCAAGGAGAAGTTTTCAAAAATATCAAAATAATATGGGATATGATATTTTAAGGGTGCATGGATGTAAAGCAAAAGGCACAATAGACAATAAGAAATTTGAAGGCAGTGCTTATCTTCAAAAAGTTAGAGTTCAGGCTCCAACAGTTCCTTGGTATTGGGGTATCCTTCATTTTTCTGATGGGTCATATCTTGATTGGTTTTTACCCCATTTATCTCTACTTGCATTATCTACATCTAACAAACCATGGCAGTTAAAAGACACATTAGAGGTTCCACTAAGAAAAGCAGGATTATTTCATGATGTTAAGAGACAAAGAAGTGAAAAATTTACCAAACTTAAGTTTAGGAAAATTAAAGGAAACTATAGCATTAATAATCAAAATAATGAAAAAGAAATTTTACCTAGATTTGAAATTGAAATGTGGAATGGAAGAACTATGATTGTTTTGACTGTAGATGCAGTATCAAGAGCATATTGGAGTTTTGATCAACCTACAAGAGGTGGTATGATTTCCCACTTTTGCTATAATGAATATCCTCTAAAAGTATCTGGCATAGCAATAGAGGATGAGTTTGGAATTAGAACTCTTGAGGATTGGGATTGGATTCATGGAAATGCAGAACATAGTTGGGGAATATTACACTAAAAATTAGTAGATTCTTAAATTTTCAACAATAGTAAGTGTCAATAACATACTATGCCTGCGGAGTGTTAGGGTTGAACTATGGCAGACGGAGAAATGCAAATTGAAAACATAGATGAAACAGATAAAGAAAGACGTAAATTTAACTTGATTCCAGGTGAAGATTTAATGCAAATTCACAGACCAAGTCTTTTTGCTTTTGCAGGCATGTACGTCATGGCATTTTTAGTAGGTGCAGTGCATTATATTTGGACATTCATGCCTAGTGAAGCACCAGGAGAACCTGGAGTTATTCAAGACATATTATGGAGTTTTGTTTCAAGTTCTTTAGGAGAATCAATAGGATTTCCATTAGTTATGCTTTTCCTTGCATGGTTTAACAGATGGATGAATATTTCTTCAAGCACAAAATGGTTTACAGTGACAATGATATTTATTGCTGCACTTCCATTTACTGCATGGATGATTAATGCATTTGCTGCAGACTCTCCTGTAAACTTCTTGGATGGCTCTTATCCATATCAAATTGCAGGAATATTTTGGATTGCATTCTTATTTGTTAATATTTATTATTTCCAAAGATCCTTCTGTTATGCAATTACTACAGATGCTGTAATTTTCAGAAAAGATTTCATGTTAACAAATAGCGTTAGAAGAATCTTATACAGTAATTTCACAGATGTAATTGTTCAACAAGGACCAATTGGTACTATAATGGGATATGGAAATGTAGTTCCATTAACTGGAAGCGGACTAGGATTAGGAGAAGAAACCATTGGAATTTCTGCTGGAGCAGCAGGTGGTGCACTCGATTCTAAAGAAGGTGAATCAGTTGCTACTAGCCTTCCAAAGAAAATTATCAAAATGTTCTTTGTACTTTTAACATCACAAAGAACTATTAGAACTGTAAAACCAGATCCTGCAGATTGTTTCTATGGAGTAAGAAAACCACATGACGTTACTGTTGTAGTTAATGACAGATGGAAAGGAGCAGATTCAGGTTCAACACTTGAAGAAATTAAAGATTTGATGGCTGCTCAAGCAGCTAATAAATCAGAGTAATCTGTTTAATTTCATTTGAGGAAATAAAATGAAGATTATTCCTCGACGGCTTATTGCAAAAATATTTCGTAGCCTTGGGTACCATATTGAAAGTATCAAAGGAAATGATGATTCCGAATTATATTCAGAATTTCCAACAAAGTCATTAAAAAATAAATCTTTTTTGAACATAGGTGCAGGTACATTTAACCATAAATTTTGGACAAATGTTGATTATGGCTCAAAACAATATGCCAAGGTTCAAAACAAATTCGTTGAATTAAATTTGATGGAAATACCAAAATTCCCATTTGAAAATAATTCAGTAGAATTAATTTATTCAAGCCATACAATTGAACACGTAAATGATAAAGCAGTAAAAAATTTGATTGAAGAAGCATTTAGAATTTTAAAGGTTGGTGGTATTTTTAGAATCACATGCCCAGATGCAAATTTACTTCTTAATAGTGTTAAAAATAATGTTTTTAAATACTGGACATGGAGAAATGAATGGTTTGAAAAAAAATTTGAAATCAAATCAAACCAGATAGAAATTGAAGATTTTCTAGTAAGAGAAATTTCAACTGCTCGTTGTAGATTTTTTGATAACGAGGTTGAACCATTACATCCTAAAATAATCAGAGAAAAAATAAACCAATTAGATGACGAAACATTTCTTCAATGGATGGTAGAAAAAAATAAATTTGATAATAACAACCCACAATTCCACATTAATTATTGGACATTTGAAAAATTAGAAAAAATGTTTAAAGATGCAGGATTTAATACAATTTACCATTCAGGCTTTGGGCAATCTCTTTCTCCTCCATTAACTAACACAAAAATATTTGACAATACACATCCAAAAATGTCATTATAT
>CATFLP010000125.1 GCA_949514915.1 Methanobacteriota archaeon
AATTCTCCAATACAATGTAACACACTAAGAAATAATTCTTGTGTTTCATCTGAATTAATCTTAATTCCAATTGATTCAAACAATCTTGGCCATTTTTTCCGGTTCTCTTTTGACCTTGGATCTACAATAATTATTTCATTGTCAGAATCAAAATTAGCGCTATATGCTGATAAAATTCCATGTACTGCTTCATCTGTTTGTAATGAATTAAACAAACCCAAATGAAAAATTTCTGGTTCTAATTTTTCTGAATCAAATTTATGTTCTGGAATCCATTTAGGTATTGATTGGTTTGTTTTACATACTTCAACATCAGCGAGGAATGCTCCATGTTCACCTAAACGAAAGCTTCCAGGATTACAAAATTGATGTATTGGTTTATATTTAGAGATTATTTGTAATAATTCTAATTTTGCATCACTTAAAGTAGGGCTCATATCTTGAATAATTATTCCATCGATTTCCCTTAAACTAAATAATTCTACATCATTATTCTTCTTTAAAATTTTAATTATCTTTTTTAATCTTAAACGTGGATGTGTTCCAGACATTTGTTTTTCCACTTTAGAAAGTACTTTTTCATATTCAATTACTCCAGGATCAGCATCCCAATCAGAAGGTAATTTTCTTTCGCAAACCTGCCGATGCAATTGATCTAGCATTCTTGTTTTTCCTCTTGACCAAGTAATTTTCAAATTAGAATGTAACCTTGGGAAGCCAGCATTTTCGGCTACATTGACACAATTGTTGTGAATTATTTCAAATAAAATGCCATCATCATTTATTATTGTGGGTAATCTCAAATCAGAATGTAAATTATCAATTAGCCTAGGAATTGTTAAATGAAGACTTGAATCAATTGGAATATTCTCAATTATATTTAATTTCTTTAATGCTTGTTTTCTTGATTCTTCATTTGAATAAATTACTAAGATTCTTGGATAAGTAGAATCCTCTGAATCTGTCCATTTTGCCAATTTTAATTGATGCTTAATTAGCCAATCAGGAAGATTTTTTCCAGGATTTGTATGCTCAATGGAGATTATATTTTCTTTCATTTGGTTTTCCATTGTGCCACCTCCCCCCACTCTTTACGTCATGGTTCTTGAACCCTTTCTTTGTATTATTCATAAATGGTTTCATCAAGAGATAGAATGAACCAATAAATAATTATAACACCTAAAGTGTATACGAAAGTATATGAGCAATAGAAAGAGATGCGTAATTGTGATTACAATTATTCTATTTATTTGTAATTTTACTGTGATGTCAGTAGGTGCAGAAGGTGGAGAAGGAGATCAGGGTCCAGGGCTTAAGGCTATTTTTGGAGGAATTATTATTGATTCAAATGAAAGTGCAAATAATTCTATCAACACAAAAGATGCTCCTTCAATAGCACACATATTTACTGCTACTTGGTGTACTCCTTGTGTAGAAGTTGAACATGCAATAGAAGATGTTGCAAATGAAACCGATTTAGTAATGCTCACATTCCATAGATTTGCTGGCGAAACTGAAGATCCTTTTGGAAGTGAAAATGCTGAAGATTGGTGGAAGACTACATTTGAACAGCAAAGACCATTGCAGCCTACAGCAATTATCAATGGAGGTGAAACATTAATTGGTGCAAGTCAGGGAAGTTATGATAATATTTATTCGAAAGCAATAGAAAAACCTAATCTAAGTTCTACAAATGAATCATCTATGATTTACACATCTTTTGATTCTAATTCCTCAGAATTAACATGGGAAGTAACTAATGCTGATCTTTGTGATGATTTGGATATATATGTTAACTTTGTAGAAGATGTTGCATATTTTCCTAATGGATCAAATGGTTTGAAGAATTATACACATATTGTTCATCATGTTAAAAAAATGTCTGGAAATAATGGAAATGCAGACTTAAGTCAATCAATATCTGAAATAAACGCTTTTGATGGAGATGACTTGAAAATTGTAATTACTTTTGGTTGTATTGATACTTCTTATTCTGATCCGTGGGAAGACCATCACGAATTAGAAGAAGAATCTGATAGTTTGCCGCATATTGGAATTGTTCCAACAATTATGACAATATTAATTACATCCATGATTATTTCAAGAAGAAATCATTTTGAAAGCATTAATTGATTTTTCAATATCTTCATCTGTAATGTGAATGTGTGTTACGGCACGCAATAGGTCATCTCCCAATGCAAGAACATGTATATCATGTTCTGATAATTTCTCTACTACCTTTTCTGCATTAGTTTTTCCAAGTACCTTAATGTAAACCATATTAGTTTGAACTCCATCTAAATTTACAGAAAACATTTCTAATTCATTAATAGAACTAGCTAATCTTTTTGCACGATTATGATCTTCTACTAATCTAGAAATGTTATTTTCCAATGCATAAAGTCCTGCTGCGGCTATAACGCCAGCCTGCCTCATTCCTCCTCCAAACATCTTACGCCAACGATGTGCCAATCTAATGAACTTAGAATTCCCTACCAATATACTACCTATTGGAGCGCCAAGTCCTTTAGACAAGCAAATCGATATTGAATCATAATCACGAACCATGCGTGCTGGATTTGTTCCAGTAGCAATAGCAGCATTGAATAATCGTGCACCATCCATATGCGCTGCACAATCATTATCATGAGCAACCTTAGCAATTGCATCAAGTATTTCTTGAGGATAACAAGTTCCCCCTCCCCTATTTGATGTATTCTCTACACATACTAAAGAGCCATTTGGAAAATGTCCAAGGCTACCATCGCCTTTACGAATCGCCTTCTCTACATCGCTAGGTTTCATGATTCCAAGTTCTCCAGGAACTAAAGCTACGGAACATCCAGAGAGGGCGGCATAACCTCCTCCTTCGTAAATGTAAATATGACTGGTGCTCTCGGTAACTATCTCATCACCAGGATTCGTGTGAGCACGAATGGCAATTGCATTCGACATAGTTCCAGATGGTACAAAAAGTGCATCTTCTTTACCAAGTAAATCTGCAATCTTATTTTGAAGTTGAATAATTGTTGGATCATCTCCTAAAACATCATCACCAACTTCAGCATTTTTAATAGCCTCCCGCATATCAGATGTCGGTTTAGTTACAGTATCACTACGGAGGTCTACCATGACCTGTCGACGAAGAATTGATACTTAACCTCATAGATGGAATTTTTAATGAAAAAGTATAGTAAATGTAGTAAAAAATAGTAGGTGTATTTTACAACACGGCTAAAAATCAAAAACCCTCAAAACAGGGTCATTTAGGGGGTTCTATACAAAACACTTGATAAATGATACGGTAACCGACATCTAATCGGCTTAGCCGAGAAAAATAAAAATGGACGTGAAAAAACGATGGGCATGAATATAGATAAGAAAAAGCTAGGCATGGAGTTTTTCGGCGTTATGGTAATTGTGATGGTTGCAAATTCAGGCAGTCAACACCCTATGTTAACTGGTTTAACAGCTGGTCTAATGTATACCATGGCTATGGGAATTTCAGGCGGTCACTTAAACCCAGCAATTACGCTAGGTTTGATGGCTACGAAAAAAATGGATGCACAAGAAGGTGGGCAGTATATTGCTGCTCAAGTATTAGGTGCAATGGCAGCATTCTTAATGGCTGACATAGTACTGAATGAATCTATTGCATCTGCACCTACCACTGGTGGAATGATAGAATTGTGGCAAGACATGGCTGCTATGACCTTTGCAGGTTTCATACTGATGGTTGTCTGGATTACAACTCTGGATGATAATAAAACAGGATTTGCAATGGGTGGTTTTGCTGTTGGTATGATTTACTGGATGCTAGAATCTTCAGGATTTGCAGCATGGAATCCAGGAGCACACCTTGCACAAGGAATTTGGACAACCATAATGGGCACAAGCAGTATTGATTTTGCTACATTCTGGATGTTCTGGATTTTCCCAACTGTAGGTATATTACTAGGAATGGTAATTTGGGATTGGTTTGAAGCAGAAGAAGATGCAAAAACTGATGTCGTTGCAGATGATGAATAAACAGAAAGCATCTGTTGAATAATACATACCCCCTAGGAGCCGAGGCTTCTAGGGGGCTTTTTTTAATTCTATAACAAAGGTAAGTCTTTCGTTAATGCATCAATTAATCTTCTTGGGCCTGGTCCTAATCCTAAAACAGTAATTGTTCCAGAAGGAATCTCTGTTTTCCCTGCATCTGAAATCATTTCAGAAACTAAACCTAAGGTCCTTGCTTCACCATACATACGCTTCATCTCCTCTAAATTGCTTACCTGACAAACAATTTTTCGGGATCCTGTGTTACGCCATTCTTCTAATAATGTTGGTTTTAATTTTCTTGCAGTTAACGCACAATTAACGGCAGCATGACTTGCTTGTGCTGCTAATTTACCAGCTGATAATTTCAAATCTTTCCTGGTGATTAACACCATAGAAATTTCAGAAGGGTTTCGGCTCATATTCACTAACCTCAAAATTTAGATTGTTTTCGATTTTTCTAGACATTATTTCAGTAAGGGGGTTAGATAACCAAATCATAAAAGTAATATTTCCTACTACATGAAGTAAATCATAAGGTATTCCAACAATTAAATATGGAATTAACATATCAAAGCCAACAGAATGTAAAATAGAAAGTGATACGAACCAATTGAATAAAACTCCTGATGCTCCTGCAAATAAAATTAATTTCATTGATGTATCAAGTTTATTAGAAAATAATGCACCTGAACAACCAATTATTGACCATGCCGCAGCCTGATAAATTGTCCAAACCCCATTTCCTAAAATTAAATTTGAGAATAAAGCGATAATTGATGCTAAAAAGATTGATTCTTTGGCCCCCATTCTAATTCCTGCAAGTAAAACAATTACTGTTACTGGTTGAACATTTGGTATTGGACTCATTAAAATCCTTCCAACAATCCCTAAAAGCGCTAAAAGCCCTAAAATTATGAATTTGTGGCCATTAGAATAATTTTTTTCAATCTTCAAAAGGCTCCAACAAATTACACCAAGTAATGATAAATTTAGCAATAATGATGCTATTGGATTCAAATCAAATACATGGTATGCTACCATCTTTCTCAACCTCAAGAAAAGGCATTCCTACTTGATTATTCCTAAGAATGGTTTCACCAAGTAGCAATTTGCCAGACAATTACACTATTTTCTAGCATCACTAAATCTCCAATTCCAACATCTGACATTGCTCCATTATGATATAATGCCCAATAAGCGCCAGTAAAGTTTCCTGTAAGTTCATTTGCATTTAATCCAGCGATTGTATGTACGTAAGGGCCCCAATCACCATCATCATACCCTACTTCTAAATCTCCATTAGTAACATTAGTTGCTTCCAACATAAAATTAAATCCAGCAGTATAATTCTCAAAACCACCAACACAAACACCCGTAGTACGATCTTCGGAATAATTGACCATTCCTTCTGAATTTTCATCTATTAAAATCTCTGAACCACTCACATCAAGATAGGTTCTACCCTCCGTAAAATTAGAAGCTGTCATATTTGAGGTTACATCGTCAACTGGAAAATGAATACAAATTACTTGTTTATTTTCCCATTCACTTGGTAACCCATAGTGTGTATTGTTTTCTG
>CATFLP010000126.1 GCA_949514915.1 Methanobacteriota archaeon
AAAAGAAATAGAAAAAGAAGAGTTGAATAATATTATGTGGGATTATTGCATTATTTCGTTTCTAATATTATCTATTATTGTAGCTATAATTAAGGGTTGGTGGAGATCAGCTTTAGAAATTCTTTTCCAATCATAAAAACAAAGTTAGGCAATAAAAAGAGCACACAAAATTAGACTTTACATACGAATTGAAGATAATGGAGTAGTGTTTGGGATGTATTGTGCAGTGGCCAGATGACCCAAAGGAATTAGGTGAACTTAGCGGAAGTTATCGCAGCATTAGAAGTTTAATGCGCTCAGTTACAGATACATGGTTTAGAGAAATAACAGTAGTAGATGCAGATACGATTCCAACAGACAGAGGAGTGATTTTCATGTCTTGGCACCTAGGGGCAATGATTGACCCATTGCTCATGTTTTCAACAATTCCTGGTCAACTGACTTTTGCTGCAAAACATACTCTTTTCAAAGTTCCAATAATGGGTAGAATTATCAAGGCCGTAGGTGCAAAACCAGTTTACAGAGCAGTAGATGTAAAGAATGAAGAAGTTGAAAAATTAACTAGTAGAAGTAATAAAAATACAGGTTTGATAGATACATTATCTGAAGTAGTTTCTGATGGGGGTAGGATTGCGATATATCCTGAAGGTAAAGCACACTTAGAACCACATCCTGTTAGAGTAAGAAGTGGAACAGCCAGAATAATCTTGCAATCAACAAGAGAAGCAAGAAAAAAAAGCATCAATGACCCAATAATTGTACCAATCGGAATACATTATACTGACCAGCATAAATTTAGAGAAAGAGCTACGATACAAGTAAACAGACAAATGATGTTACCTCCATTACCTGGAGAAGAAGGAGCTCCAGTGCCAGATGAGGATTTGCGTAAAAATTATCCCGATGATTGTGAAGACAGAGCATGGATTAGCGAAGTTACAGAACTAATAAGAATTGAACTTCATAGATGTAATCATGCTGAAGAATCATGGGAAGAAAGAGATCTAGCATGGAGAACTAGATCCATGGTTAGAGCCTATAGAATGGCAGACTTAGGAACTAAAATCCCACGGCCAAGTCATTCTGAATCTGTTTTGGGGGCTAGAAGAGTTAGGGCAGCCTGGCATTGGCTTAGAGTAAACAATGAGAGTGAAGCCAGAAGTTTAAGGAGTCAAATGGAAAATTATGATTCGACCCTAAAAGAATATAATTTACAGCCTTGGGAAATCCAAGATAGAAACATGAGGAAATCTAAAAAGGATTTAGTAACTAATTTTATTAACCTTGTTTGGTCCTATGCTTGGCTATTTGGATTAATTACATGGGGTGCATTAATTGGTAATTTAGTTCCTTACTATATTACAAGAATACTAACAAAACACGTAATCTCTGAAGCAAAGTCTGGTTCATCAGGAGAGGGGTCATACAAATTAATTGTGAGTTTTGCTCTATATCCAATTTGGTGGATTTTTGTAAGCATAGGTGTTGGTTGGTATATTGCTGCAGCTAATAGTCCAATACAGAATGCCGCACTACCAGGATTAATTTTACCATTTCTAAAATTAGTTCCATGGCCTCTTTTAGCCTTATTATTATTATTCTGGTGGCCAATGTCTGCAAGATTACACCTAAAACTCTGGTCAAGAGCAGTTAGATCTTGGAGAGGAACGAAACGTTGGTTCAAACTTTCTGATAATTCAATACCTTGGGAGAATTTGAAAGTAAATCATAACCAACTTGCAAGCATTATTACTAATTTTGGAGATTCTTTGATATTGCCTGGGGATGCTGATTGGATAGAGCCTGAAACAGGAAAAGAAGATTGGGAAGTTGTTAGGACAAGGTAATGCTAGTTAGGGCTCATATATTGCCGAGTTTTTATCATTCTCTCTAACTTCAACTCTATAGCACCAAGCACGTTGATTTGTAGTTTTTCTTATTAATCCATTAGCAAATTCATAAACAAATTTTGCAGAATATTCTATTGAAGCCGATTCAAGAATCCTAAGATCACAAGCCCCTTTAGACTCTAAGTCCCTAAATTCTTCAAGTAAAGGGTCATCTTCAGCAAGTAAAAGAGTATGATCAAACCAATGCTCTAAAAATACTTTCAAATCATTTAAACCACCAAAATCAACAACCCATCCATGTTTATCTAATTCATTAGATGCAAAATGAAATATAAATTCCCTTGAATAACCATGCACAAATGAGCAATGGCCTTCATTTTTCCATTGTCTATGTGCACAAGGTAAGTTTCTGTATGTTTTTGTAGACCTATATGATTTAGCGTTCATTTTAATCCCTCAATATATTTTTTCTCTATTTTTAAAGCATCATTAAGTACATCTTCCCATTCTTTTACATATTCAATTGGGTCTTTTCTCCCAATTGAATGAAATGCTAGTATTCTTTCTACATCAGCACCTGATTTTCCTGATGAACGACCTAGCGAATCTGGATTATAAGATGTTAGAGTGTTTGAAAAAATTTTATCAAAATCTAATCCTAATTTTTCACAAGACTTTACTGATTGTTTTAAAATATAGCTTTTGTCAAATTTCAAATAAGGTAAGTGAAAACTAACTTTCTCGCTATCCCAATTTCCTATCGAAAAAGAGTCACCAAGTGATTCATAAAAATCAGGCCTACAATCAGGATATATTGCGTGATCTCCAGAATGTACGCCTAGAGCAATGATTACATTCGAATCAAATTTTTTGGCGTTAGATAATGCAGAAGCATATACAATAGATGAAAATATTGCATTTCTATTTGGTACTACAGTTGATTTCATTTGTTCTTCTTCATAATGTCCTTCAGGAATTTTTTTTGTAATATCTGTTAAAGAACTGTAAAGAAGTGAACTAATTGAACTTAAATCCACAATATCATGTTTAATATTAATACCATTTTCGGATAAATATTCTATATTGTTTTTTGCTTTTTGAATCTCGATTTTATGTTTTTGCCCATAATCAAATGAAATAGCATGAACAAAATATCCTTCTGACAATAAATATAACAATAGCCCTGTAGAATCCATTCCACCCGATAATGACATTACTGCTCTCTTTTTCATTAATCCACACCCATCCATTTATGAGTTTGTAGAGATAATTTCCATTCTGGATTATCTTTTACAACTTCAACTGTTTGTTTAAACAAAATACCATTTAGTGCAACATCCTTTAATTCATCATAACAGGGTTGCAAATACAAATTTTCAAAACCATCTTTTAATTCATCATATATTGAAAGATCCTGCCCCACATAAACACATTTTAGTTCATCACCATATCTTTGTTTTATGGAAACTCCAGGATAAATTTGATCTTTTGGACTAACACAAATCCAATCTAGCAATCCTTTTTGTAATTCGATTGTCCCATTTGTTTCAATTGAAAATTTATATCCTTTAGGCCTTAGTTCTTTTATTATAGGTTCTAAGTCCTGAAGTGCGGGTTCTCCTCCTGTAAAAATTATATTTTTACAATTAAATTTTTCAATTTCACGAACAATATCAATTAAATCTTTATTTTCATATTCTTCAAACTCAGCATCACACCAAGAACATTTTAAATTACATCTACCAAACCTAACAAAAATACTTGAAACTCCCGAATGATAACCCTCTCCCTGAACACTATGGAAAATTTCAACAATTGGATATTGCATATGAATCAACTTAATTTCCTTGAATTAGTAGCATCAACTCTGATCTAGCTTCTGAATTATCAAAAAATACCCCTCTCATCGCACTAGTCGTCATTATTGCATTTTGCTTTTTTACACCTCTACAAGTCATACAACCATGACTTCCTTCAATAATTACAGCACAACCCAAAGGAGACAGAACCTCTTCTAGATCGTCTGCAATACCTTTAGTTATTCGTTCCTGATTTTGTAATCTTCTAGTATGTAAATCTACTAGCCTAGCTAATTTACTAATCCCTACAATCCTATCTACTGGGATATATGCTACATGTGCCTTTCCCGTAAATGGTTGTAAATGATGTTCACATGTTGAATTATATTCAATATTCTTAAGCAATACAATCCCATCATAACCTTCTGCATTAAAAGTAGATTCAAGAACATTTTTAGCATTTTGAGAGTATCCAGAATATATTTCATCCCATGAATTCAAGACCCTCTCACTTGTATCTACTAGTCCTTCTCTTAACTCTCCCTCAGAAGACTCTAGATATCTTACAATCGTTTCAACGGCTTTTTTTGCGTCTATTCTTGATACTTTCAATTAATCACCACCCATACGACCATGCCTAGCATCAATTTCATCTAATTGATCTAATAATTTACGGCATGCTGTACGAATAGCATCAGCAACACTAACAAATTTATGCTCATCACCAACATGCAATTTCAAATCATCTAATAATTCAGCAGGCATATCAAGACTAATTTTAGGCATGATTAGGCGTCCTAGAACTCTTTTATAATATTACCTGAGTATTACTAGAGTAATATTTTTAAAATTAACTAAGCGATTCTACTAAATCTTCCCTCAAAAATTGCCTTGATGCATACCATGAAGCTGCTGCAGCGTAAATCAAACTTGAAAATACCCAGATAAATACATGAATAAGGTAAATTTCATTCTGAAGTAATTCCCTCATGGCTAAAAGAACATTAACTGCAGGTACAGCAAACCAGAATAATTCTATACTTTCTAAATTAATAAATTGTGCGAAAATTGCTGGTAAAAAGAAAAAGAGCATCATTGGGCCCAGAATAGATCCAGCTTCTTTTACACTTCTTGATCTCATTGCTAATGCCATCTCTAATGCAACAACCATGATTCCAAAAACACTAACTGCTAATAAAAACAATAAAATTGAAAATAGTGATAATTCTGGAGGTTGTAATAAATTACCACTCATAATAAATGAAATTGCAAAAACTAATCCCGCTAATTGTAATATTATACTAACCGCAACAATACAAGTTACAGCTAACCATTTACCAAGTAAAAGCTCCAATCTACTACAGGGTGCGCAAAGTAAAGATTCAAGTGTTCCTCGCTCTCTTTCTCCTGCAGTGATATCTATAGATGGTTGTACACCTGAGGTTGCCGTCCATATTGACACAAATAAAGGAATTATGAAACTAAATACAAAACCCGCTTGTTCTGCAGCAGTTGCAATATCTCCTTGTATCGACTCTTCGGGTTGTAAGGGGTTGAGTATTGCTTCTTCATTTAACCCAGCATCATTTATCCTTTCAGATGTTAAATTATCTTCCCATTTAGATAATGCAGTTGAAATCCTCAAATATGCTTCCCCAGAACTTTCCTGTGTTGAATCGTAAATAATATAATAATTCCAAATCGAAGAGTTCGAATCATATGAAAGCCTTAATACGGAACTTATTTTTGAATTTTTAATATCTTTCATAATAATACTGGTGTCATTAAATTCAACATCTGTATTCAAATCAATAATAGAATAATTAAGTAAATTATCAGAAAATTCCAGGGTTAAAAATTCAAATTCACTTGAATTTTGATTAGTTTCTATTAGTACTTCTAAATTCAATGATTGCCTCTCATCAAGTTCAGATTGCATTACAATTGGCAATACAAAAAAGATAGTTGGGAACATCAGTAAGGGCACTAAAACAACTGCCAGTAATGTTCTCCAATCTCTAACATAATCAATTAATTCCTTATTAGAAATTGTAAAGATAATCTTGAGTCTCTTCTTCAATGACATATTATTCATCCTCCTTAGTAGCTGTATAATTTATTTTACGAGTAAATAAATGTCTCCATCTTTTAGCAAACCAACCTTCTGTTTCTTCTTTTTCTTTTATTCGAGCATCATCAGAGGTTAGTTTTACATATGCATCTTCAAGACTTTTTGTTCCAGTTTCCAATAATAACTCCTCATTTGAGCCATCAAATCTTAATTGGCCATTATGCAATATTATTATCCGATCACATACCTTTTCAGCTTCTGATAAATTGTGAGTGGAATAAATTACAGTTCCTCCTTCTTCCTTTAATTGATGTACTAATTTTCTTACTAATCTGGCACTAGTAACATCAAGTCCTGCTGTAGGTTCATCTAAAAGTAAGATTTCTGGTCCATGTGCAAGTGCTCTCAAAAGTGCTGTCTTTTGACGCATACCTCTACTAAAACCTCTAGTATGCCTCATTAAATCATCCGACATTGATAATGCTTTAGAAAATCGTAAAGTACGTTCCCAAGAAATTGAATCAGGAACTCCATGAAGTCTTGAATGATATCTAATATTCTCCCATGCAGTCAATCTATGGTACAAACCGGTAGATTCTGGTAAAACTCCCACTGCTTCTCTAAATTTATCTATATTTTTCTCATCACCGTCTTTAACAAATACAACATTTCCCAAATTTGGTCGATATAATCCACAAAGTAATCTTAGCAAAGTTGTTTTTCCTGCCCCATTACTGCCAACTAATCCAATTACTGCGCCTTTTTCAATATCGATACTAAATTCTTCTAAAGCATTTAATGTACCAAACGTCTTGGTTACATTTTTCACACTGAGAAGTAACTGACCCATTATGACCTGTGCAAAAAGTCAACTAATATCATGCTTTCATTAATTCTCATTCAAAATAATTGAATCAAAGTAAAACTTACAACAACCATGGAAATTGTCGCAATTAGGCCTGTAGTGAAAACTGGACCTGCTGATGCTTTAATACTATCAACTGTAATGAAAAAGCCCACTGAAGCCATCATTGGCAGTAACAAATACTTTCCAAAATTTACAAGAAAATCGACCATTGCTTCTGGTAAAAACCAAGTAGATAAAATCGCAGAACATAAAAAACCTGGTATAAAATAGGGAATTTTAACTTTATTATTTTCAATTGATTCTTCAGGATTTATTTTATTTCCAATATATGCGCAAAGAGGAACTATTAGTACAAGCAATGAAACTCTAGACAACTTAACTGCTGTAGAAATAACCATTGCTTCAGAACCCATTGCTTCTCCTGCAGCAATTGTTTGAGGAACTGCATGTATTACTGATCCTGCCCAAATACCTGCATCAACTTCACTCATTCCAATATAGATTGCAATTATTGGAATTAATAAAAACGTCATTAGACAAAGAGTATTTATTACTGCAAGAACCATGGCAACATTTTCTTCTTTCATCTTTAATGATGGTGCTACTGCAACTACTGCACTATTTCCACAAATTGCGCCACCTGCCCCTAATGAAATTATTGTTCCAATTTCTAGCTTAAACAACCTACCTAAAATGTAGCATATAGAGAAACTTAGTACCACAGTAGAAATAACTGTTGAAATCCCCAAAATACCAATTTCAGGTTCAATTAGTAATTTTAAATTAAGTCCGAACCCAAGAAAAATAATTATAATCGGCATCAATGATTTAACACACCATTTACCACCAGGAATTAAATCATCTCTTCTTAAAGTGGCGAGAATACCTAGTAAAAATGCTATTGTAGCAGCACCTGGAGTAAATATTCCATTATTTATGAGGCTTATATTTAGAACATAGGATATTATCCCTAATAACAAAGCAAATATGATTCCAGATTTCTTATCAGAATTCATATGAACAAAACCATTCAAAATCCATTTGATGATATGTCTTTAATTATTGAGCATTTACTTTGTAAGTTAATTCCATCGGGAATTCGGAGTTAACATCTGACAATAATAATGCGCAATAATTATCTCTTGCATCTCTTTTAGGGTTAATTGCATCACTTGCTACTAAATCGGATTTTGACCACATATCAACTGAAGTTAAACTACTTATGGAGTTTCCTTCACTGAAACGTTCGCAATTAAACTCGTCCATTACAAACATCGAGTAACTACTATTTTCCCCTATGTCATTTACTTTAATTTGCCATGAAATTGTATGTACCTCTCCTAATTCAATCAAATTAGATTCTCCTGGTGCTAAAATAAGAGTTTCAGACTCTACAACCCTATTGTCTACAATAAAAGCACCTATTACTGTCATAAGATACATAATCAAAATTCCAAAAATTAAAACTTTTGAGGATCCAAAAACCTCTTCTGTTCCTTCACTAGCATTTTCCACTGCTTCTCCAGTTGAAAATAATTTAAATCCTCTTAATTCTAACTTAATAAATGTGATAAAAAGGAATAAACCAGACAAGCCAATTAAAATGAAGTCTTGCACAGTTAGTGTACCAGCAAATTCCCAAGTTGGTCTAATAAATGAGGATGATTCTGGGTATGCCCCAGTCATTTTCTCAAAGGCGACATAATAATAGAACTTGTCTCCGAAATTACTTTCTCCAAACAAACCACCAGGAAACCTACCTAGTATTGCATTAAAGAATACAAATAAAGCCATTAATGCAGAAAATAGGAGGCTGACTGAAGTTACAACTCCAAACATGCCAATAGTCCAAATCTGTTTTTTCTCCTTTGGTTCTGGTTTCGCTTGTTCAGATGATATTTCCTTTAGGCTTTCCTTTAACTCTTCCTTAAGTTCTGATTTTATGTCCTCGATACTTTGAGCTAGTTTTTCTTTCAACATTTTACTCTTATCATCATCAACTTCAACATCAGATTTTTCTTCTTCTTCTTCTACAATTGCATTAAACATATATGCATACTCCTTGATGTGCCCCCTGCTTTAGCATTTATAACAACCCCCGTTTCAGAACCTTGAAAATGTCTATTTAATTGGTAAAAAGGTTTTTTTCGAGAATTAATTGTACTCTGATAATTCAACTAACACTCCACCTGTACTTCTTGGATGAATAAATGCAATTAATGCACCGTTAGATCCTTTTTTAGGTGTTCTATTTATCAATTCAATTCCTGAATCGTATAATTTTTCTAAAAGTGATTCAATATTTTCTACTCTAATGCATAATTGCTGTATTCCTGGTCCTTTTTTAGATAAAAAATTACCAATAGGCGTATCTTCCCCAAGAGGTTCAAGCAATTCAATTTTCGCTTGTTCCTTTTCCCCATTAGGTGAGGAAAAATATCTAACTTTCACTCCTTGTTCTTCAACTATTTCGTCATCATGAACTTGAACTAAACCAATCATTTCCCAAAATTTTGAAGATTCCTCTAGGTCGTATGTTGCTATTCCAACATGATCTAATTGTGCGATTTTTTCATCCATAATAAAACCTAAAACCCACTTGGCGGGCGATAATTCCCAAACACTTCCCGCATTGCATCAACTATCTCCCCTATCGTACACCTTGCTCTAACTGCTTCTATGACTTTTGGAAACACATTTACATTTGTATTGCAAATATTTTTTATGTCATTTAATAATTCAAAACATAAATCATTATTCCTATCATTCATTATTTTTTCAATGTTAATAGATTGCAATTCCCTTAATCCTGAATCTATAGATTGCACCAATGAAGGTTCATCTTCTTCTGTAATTGCATAATTTACGCCTACAATTTTTCTATGCCCTGATTCTATTTCTTTTTGAAATTCAAAAGCAGCTTCATGAATTTTTCTTTGTTGATAACCTGATTCTATTGCCTTCAAACTACCCCCATATTCATTAATTTTATTTATTTCATCTCTAGCTGAATTATAAATTTTAGAAGTTAATCCTTCCACTAAATAAGAGCCCCCAAGAGGGTCGGCGACATTCGCCGCCCCAGACTCCTCTGCAATAATTTGCTGTGTTCTTAATGCAATTGTTGCACTTTTTTCCGTAGGTAAACCAATCGCTTCATCAAATGAATTTGTATGTAATGATTGAGTCCCTCCACAAACTGACGCTAATGCTTGTATTGTTACTCTTGAAATATTATTTTGAGGTTGTTGTGCAGTTAATGAAACTCCAGCTACTTGAGTATGGAATCTTAAAATACTGCTTTTTGGGTTTTTAGGTGAATAATTTTCATTAATCAGATCATACCATAACTTCCTAGCTGCTCTAAATTTTGATATTTCTTCAAAGAAATCATTGTGACAATTAAAGAAAAATGAAATTTGTGGGGCAAAATCATCTATTTTTAATCCTCTTTCTATTGCTGCATCAATATATTCTAATCCATTTGCAAGAGTATAAGCTACTTCTTGCACTGCAGTTGAACCTGCTTCTCTAATATGATAACCGCTTACACTTATCGTATTCCAATTAGGCAAGTTATTTGCACAATATTCGAAAATGTCAGTAATTAACCTTAAACTTGGCTCAGGTGGGAAAATATGTGTACCTCTTGCAATATATTCTTTCAATATATCATTTTGAATTGTACCTCTTAATTTACTAGATTCAACTCCCATTTCTTCTGCACATACAATATACATTGCAAGTAATATCATTGCAGGAGAATTTATAGTCATCGAAGTTGAAACATGATCTAATGGTATGTCTTTAAACAAAATTTTCATATCTTCTATAGTATCTATTGCAACACCTACTTTTCCAACCTCTCCCTCAGACATTCTATTCGTAGAATCAAGTCCTAATTGAGTAGGTAAATCAAATGCAACAGAAAGCCCCTTTTGTCCGAGTTCTAAAAGCATCTTAAAACGTATATTTGTTTCCTTTGCTGATGAAAATCCAGCATATTGCCTCATTGTCCAAATCTTTCCCCGATACATTTTTTCGTGGATTCCCCTAGTATATGGTGCAAACCCGGGAAGTAAGTTTGCATTAACATACCCCATTTCCATTGCCCATTTCTCTGTAGCCACATGCGGTATTTCTAATCCACCAAGGGTCTTTCGAATCTCTTTAGTTCCAGAGTCCTCTTGCTCGGCCATGTATATGCTTAAAGAATCAAGTACAAGTTCTTTCTTTATTGAATATTTTAATCAAATTGATTAACAGCAACCATCATCATTGCATTCTTTTTTAGGTTGCTCATTCACATCCATAATTTCAACCTCAAATGTTAATCCTTTCCCAGCTAACATATGATTAAAATCAATAGTGACTTCTTCATCAGTAATTTCTACAACTTTTAATGGGATTTGTTGTCCATTTTCCATTTCTGCTGCTAGCACCATGCCTACTTGAATATCTGGAGGGAATTGATCTTTCGGCACTTTTTGTACTCCCTCTGGGTCATGTTCACCATATGCTCTTTCTGGTTCTAATTCAAACGTCTTTTTATCACCTTTTACTGCACCCATTAGTTCTTGTTCAAAACCTGGTATCATTTGTCCTTTTCCAACAATAAAGGTTAATGGATCTTTTCCGATACTTGTATCAAATTCTTCGCCGTTTTCAGTTAATTTTCCTGTATAGTGCACACTTACAATCATATCTTTTTCTACTTTCATACTATCACCTCTTGATTGAATAACTTTTAATCAAATCAATTAATTCACCGGACACATCACTAGTTAATATTCCCTCTTGTTCCTTCTGCGAAATAAATTCAATCGCGGAATCTACACCAATACGTTCACCTTTAGCCCATATTTGTCCAAAAATATTTGATCTATGCTCTTCAAGTACATCAGGAGTATCTAAAATTGCACGAGCATCAAATCTAAATTCTAGTTGCTTCCTACGATTTAACTTCCTTTGTTTTGGTTGCCTACCTCCACCTTTCTTTGTTTTTCTAACAGGTTTTGAACTTTTCACAACTTTCTTTTCAGTGATCTGTTTTTCTGTTTTTTTAGAAAAAAGTGTGCTTGTAACAGGATCTATTTTTGGTAAATTCATACCTGTTTTAGCTGCTAATGCATCACTCCTCCTCCTTAAATCATCTAATTTTGAATCAGTCGCCCCTTCAATTGGTTTCTTAATCTTAGGTTCTTCTTTTACCTTAGGTTCTTCTTTTACCTTAGGTTCTTCTTTTACCTTAGGTTCTTCTTTTACCTTAGGTTCTTCTTT
>CATFLP010000127.1 GCA_949514915.1 Methanobacteriota archaeon
AGGTCCTGGCGGCCCTCCAAGAAGAGGCGGTCCACCAGGAAGGAGTCCAGGCGGTCCACCAGGAAGGAGTCCAGGCGGTCCACCAGGAAGGAGTCCAGGCGGTCCACCAGGAAGGAGTCCAGGTGGTCCATCAAGAAAAGGGCCAAGTGGTCCTCCAAGAGGTGGTCCAAAAGGTCCTTCAAGAGGTGGCCCTCCAAGCGGACCTAGGCGTAGATAAATAGATATTTTTTATCTTAAACCTGCATCCTCTAATGCTTTTAGTAATACTTTTCCAATTTCAGAAGGATCATTTGCACATGAGATGCCTGCTGATTCCATTGCTGAAACTTTTTCTTTTGCAGTACCTTTTCCCCCACTAATTATTGCGCCAGCATGCCCCATTCTTTTTCCAGGAGGAGCAGTCATTCCAGCTACAAACCCAACAACTGGTTTTGTCATGTGTTCTGACACCCATTTTGCTGCTTCTTCTTCAGCAGTACCTCCAATTTCACCAATCATTACAACGGCTGCAGTTTCTTTATCATTTTCAAACGCACTTAGGCAATCTATGAAACCAGTGCCATTTACTGGATCTCCACCAATTCCTACACAAGTGGTTTGTCCTTCACCAATACTCATAGTTTGAGCTACTGCTTCATATGTCAAAGTTCCAGATTTAGAGACAATTCCTATTCGGCCTTTAGCATGAATATGTCCAGGCATTATTCCAATTTTTGCACCACCATTTTCTCCTGGTGTAATAATCCCTGGGCAATTTGGTCCAATTAATCTAACACCTTTCTTTTCATTAACAAATGCAGTTGCTTTAATCATGTCTAGTGTAGGGATTCCTTCTGTAATGCAAACTATAACTCCATTACCTTTTAGTGAATCAAAAGCATCTGCTGCTTCTATTATTGCTCCTCCTGCAAATGGAGGGGGTACATAGATAACTGTAGCATCGGCATCAGTTGTTTGAATTGCTTCTTTCATGGTATTCCATACTGGAAAATCTTTACCTTGAAGATTCACAGTTTGTCCACCTTTTCCAGGTGTACAACCACCTACTATATTGGTTCCATATTCAACCATTTTGTCTGCGTGAAATTGTCCTTGTTTACCTGTAATTCCTTGTACTAAAACCTTAGCATCTTCTTTAATCCATATAGCCATTATTCTTCCCCTCCAATTAATGAAACTATTTTTTGAGCACCTTCAGCTAATGTTTCAGCAGTATGTATATTCAAGTCACTTTCAGAAAGAATCTTTCTTCCTTCCTCAAAATTTGTTCCTACTAACCTAACTACTAATGGCACATCTAAATCTAATGCTTGTGTTGCTCCTATAACTCCTCTTGCAATAATATCACAACGCATGATGCCCCCAAAAATATTTACTAAAATTCCTTTAACCGCAGGGTCGTCAAGTATGATGCTAAATGCAGTTTTTACTTGTTCTTCGTTGGCACCTCCTCCTACATCTAAGAAATTTGCAGGCTCACCACCATATAATTTGATTACATCCATTGTTGCCATTGCTAATCCAGCACCATTAACTAAGCAACCAATGTTACCTTCGAGTTTAACATAAGAAAGGCCCGTATCTTTTGCTTTAACTTCAGTAGCTTCTTCTTCAGAAAGATCTCTAAGTTCTAAAATATCTTGATGCCTAAATAATGCATTTTCATCAAACCCAACTTTTGCATCAAGTAATATCATCTCATCATTAGTAGTTTTTACTAGTGGATTTATTTCAACCATAGAGCAGTCTTTTTCAACAAATAATGTAAAAAGTCCTTTAATCATTATTGCAAATGATTTAGCAGCCACATCATTTAATTCTAATGAATTACATAATGTGTTTATTTGAGAATCTAATAATCCTTTAGACAAATCTACATGA
Organism: Methanobacteriota archaeon; assembly: GCA_949514915.1. GTDB lineage: Archaea > Thermoplasmatota > Poseidoniia > Poseidoniales > Poseidoniaceae > MGIIa-I. Next base: position 1,882 of record CATFLP010000127.1, read on the forward strand.
ATTTTATGTATCGCTTCAGGTGTATTTTCTGCAACTTCTTCAATATCCATCCCTCCTTCTTTAGATGCCATTATTAATGGCATTCTCATTTCTCTATCTACTAAAATTGCCAAGTAATATTCATGGGCAATAGAACACCCTGCTTCGATGTATAAGTTATTCACAATTTTCCCATTTTCGCCAGTTTGTTTTGTGACTAATTTATTTCCAAGAATTGAGCTTGCATATTTTTCAACTTCATCTTTATTAAAGGCAATTTTAACTCCTCCTTCCATTACCAATTCATTAGTTTCTGGATTGTAAAGAGAACCTTTACCTCTTCCTCCTGCATGAATTTGACTTTTAACAGCAACAATTTCAGAGCCTAAATAGTCGTAAGCATTCATAGCTTCTTGAATTGTTTTACAATGTATGCCATTTTGCACAGGTAATCCTTGCATTTTGAATAATTGTTTACCTTGATATTCGTGTATATTCATTTGCCCACACACTGCCCAATAAAAACACGTCTTTGAACTAATCTATAGTCGCTTTGTTTATGACAACCTAGTCTTTCGCAGTGTTGTGCAAGTAATTGTATTGGCGGGAGGTTTTGGTTCAAGGCTTGCTCCTTGGACTTCACATGTACCGAAACCTCTACTTCCAATGTTGGATAAAACATTAGTTGAAAGAGTATTAGATTTATTACCAATAGACGAAGTAGATAGAGTAATTATCGCAGCAGGTTATCGTGTAAATGATATTAAAAATTATTTTGATAGTCTTAAATTACCATTTGAAATTATAGTACAACCAGAAAAAGAGCCTTTGGGTACTGGGGGAGCCATTGCAAATTGTAAGGATTTTATCACAGACACATTTTTAGTAATTAATGGAGATTTGATTACTAGTGTTGATATTAAATCCTTAGTCAATGAACATAAAAAAGCGGGAGTTTTAGCTACAATTTCACTTTTTGAAGTTGAAGATCCAACTCGTTTTGGAGTAGTTAAATTAACTAATGAAGATAAAATAATACAATTTCAGGAAAAACCAACATTAGAAGAAGCATTTAGTAATTTAATAAATGCAGGAACCTATGTACTCGAACCTGAAATTTTTGACATAATGCCCTCAGGTGCTCATAGTATGGAAAGAGATGTATTTACGAAAATAGCACCATTGGGGGAAATGCTTGGTTTTGAATTTGATGGATATTTTGTTGATGCAGGAACACCACCTTCATGGTTAGAATCTTGTCGTACTTGTTTTTTAGATAATCGTTGGGATTTAGGTGAAAAACAAGGAAATAATTGGATTGGAGTTGATTCTATTGTGATTGGTGCAAATCTTATAGATTCCTTTATTTCAAATAATTGTATTTTAGAAAAGTCAACAATTGTTAATTCTTGTGTTCTTAAAAATGTAAGAATCAAAGGAGGATGTAGTCTTAGGAACACTTTAGTTGGTGAGAACGCAAAAATTGGTGAAAATTGTGATTTGGAAAATGTAATTGTTGATTACAATGCCATAGTTCCAGATGGTTGGAAACAGTCTGGTGGAAGGTATCCTAATCAGTGAAAGTCAAAAAGTAGATGCTTCTGCTATGCTCAATGACCAAACCAATAATTTGTGTAAATTTTAAGATTCATCCACAAGCATACGGGGAAGAGGCTGAAAAATTGGCAAGGATTATGGCTAAAGTTTCTAAAGAATTTGGCGTTAAACTTGTTGCTGCTGTTTCAGCTTTCGATTTATCTCCAATTGTTTCAAAAGTTGATGGTTTAGAGGTTTGGAGTCAACATTTAGATGCAATAGATGTAGGAAGTTATACAGGATTATTACAACCAAAAAATGCGTATTATCATGGTGCTAAAGGAACTTTACTAAATCATGCAGAAAACCAAATTCCATTAGAACAGATTGAAAAAACATTGAATTTAATTCCTGATGGGATGGTGACTTGTGTTTGTGCGGCAGATGTTGAACAAGCGAGAGCTATTGCTGCTTTTGGTCCAGATATGATTGCAGTTGAACCTCCAGAATTAATAGGAGGAGATATATCTGTAACAACTGCAGACCCAGAGATCATTAAAAATACAGTGCTTGCAGTAAAATCAGTGAATCCAAAGGTGGATGTATTAACTGGTGCTGGAGTAAAAAATGGAGATGATGTTAAAATGGCAATAAAATTAGGAACTATTGGAGTTTTACTTGCATCTGGTGTTACAAAGTCAGAAGATCCAGAATCGGTTCTAAGAGATTTATGTTCTTCATTAAAATAATATTTTCTTAAATATTAAGAAGATGAATAGATGAACTGATAGCCATTAAAATTCCTATTGGTATAATTAGAATTCCAACATATCTTGAAATATATGGTTCACTTAGATTTCCAAATAATGTACTTATTTTTCCAAAAGAGGCGCCAAATACTCTACCAAATAGAACATTAATGCCCAAGAAAATTAAAGCAGTGATTAATGCAAATAACCCTCCAATTATGCCAAATAAATTAGTAATCATTGGGGTAGTGACCATTTGCACAAAGAACATTGGATATATTGTCCAGGAGATCCAACCTACAAAAACACCTAATTCAATATCTCTTGTAGTTGTATTTTCACCTCTGTTTTGACGATATAATTGTGGTAATAATGGATAAATCTTTTTCACTAAAAAGTTAACTTCTGGAATTTTTTGTAACCATATTAATGATATGCCGTGCCATAAAATCCAAACAGAAAGAATTAATTCTACAATCCACCACATTCCTGGAGAAAATCCAATAATTGAAAAAATTATTTGAGGTAATGCGATGATTAAGGCACCTATCGCTCCTCCTATGATAGTTCCAAACCAAATAGAACCAGGGAATAGTGCATTTTCATTTTCTTCTTCATATTCAACATCTTCTTCTTTATTTGGAAGGCCATAAAAAATTCCAGGAATCCCCGCGATTAATATTAGCCCTAATAATGATGTGATTGAATTGTAAGATCCACCAGAACCAACTTTTTCTAATTCTTCAATAATCTCATCTTTTCCTGCAAAACTAGGTTTTAGCCAAGAAATTGTACCAGATTTATCGATAATTAATATTGCATCACCTGAACCTGTAGGGAATTGAGATGCTATATCTGCCTCACCAATATCCATTAATAGTGGCCAAGATCCATTTACAATTGTTGCATGGAAATCTAAATCAATTAATCGAACATTATTTCCTGTAGCTAGTTGTGCAATTGCAATATTCTGTTCACTTTCCATTAAAAGTTTAAACTCATTATATTGCTGTTGTGAATTTGGAGATCCTATCTGATATACTCCCAATACTAAAGCGTCTTTACCATCTAATAATTCATTCAGGCTTACAGAATCACCAGAGTGAGTTAAAAGATCAAAATTCGGAATTGGTCCATTTTCTCTGTAGAATGTTTTTCCTATATTTTCTATTTGTGATGCCCATGGAATTAATACTAATGTCATTAAAAGTAGAATTACCATTACTGGCCAAGGCATGATTCCAGAACCACGTAATGAAAAACCAATAAAACAAATCAAACTTAAAAACCAAATAATGCAAAGTAACATTGTAGCGGAAACGCCATCAGTATCTGGATTTTCTACACCAAAACGGTAAGATGATTGAATAAATGAAACACTTACTCCAGACATTTTGTCTGCATCGGGACATTTTGAAACTGATGATGTATCCCAATCACTCATGTCTACAGATCGAATACAAGATTTCAATAAATGATGACCTGGCATTAATTGAATTTCCCCAACCCAGGTTAATGCAGTTCTATTTCCTTCTACAGTAGTATTTCCATCTGGTTTATCAAAATGCTCAATAAATTGATCCAAAGTATTTGTATCATAAACATCTTCATCTATTGGTCCCCAAACAAATAAATCAAAATGGCTTAAATCATAATCATCCATTCCCCATGGAGAATATGGAATGAATTTCATATGAGGTATACGATTATCATCCACCTCAACAGTAAGATTTGGTTTTAATAAATCACCCTGAATAACAATTCCAGTTGTTGTTTCTAAGCCACCCCACCAAAGAGTTGCTCTAGTAAATGCACAAGGGTGAGATACGGCCACAGCTAATTCAAAGGAATCACCTTCATTAATCAGTAAATTTGTATCAAAAATTTCAGTAGAATATTTTCTAATTTCAGTATGTCTTAATACGCCTTCGGAAGTTATAGTATCTTGTAGAATACCATTTCCTCCTAATGATACATCAACATCAAATGATGTTACAGTACCTGTGCATAGTGATGCTTGAGCAGAACTCCCAACAGTTAAACTAACAAATAAATCAACACTAATATTTGAGGAAATATTCATTGTTTCTGTAGCAGGTTTAGATGAAATTTCAAATAAAAGATTTGATTCAGGTCCAAATTCAATGTTTCCGAGTGGTTCTGCTGACGTTGGATAATTACGATCTAGTTTTGTTTCAAATTGTGCAGGGTCTTCTTCAGTAGGTAATTCTTGAACATAAATCATATGCTGTTCAGGTAATTTCCAACTTTCTGTCCCCAAAGGAATTGTTTCATCATCTTCATCCTCTTCAGCAGCTAGCGATTGGGTTGGGATAATCAAAATAGAAATAATCAGAAGCAGGAAAAAACTGATTTTCCTCCGCTTAACTGTTCCATCCATGACACCTCGAGCAGTGATTAGTTGAATAATTAGCCCTTCAAATAATTCAAAATATTACAAAAATGATAGTAAATAATAATCCAAATCCTATTGCTGCATTATTTACTCCTCCTTTTGAAATCCATCCTCTATTTTCGAAAAGAGCACCAATTAAACTATCAAATTGACATCCTAACCAACCAGCAATAATTGAGATTATAGACCAGTAAATTCCCGTAGTTAATTCAAACTCACTTGGAACCCAAGCAAAAATAAATCCAGATAACCCAATCATTAAACTTCCAATAAATGCTGCTTTTTGTCCTGTTGGTGAAAAACCACCATTTGTGCCTGGAGGCACCGTGTTATTTGATAAAATCAATTTCACTCTTGGATCAAGACATCCGAATTCTGATGCCCAAGTATCTGCTGATGCCACACAAACTGTTGAAATAAAGAGTGGTAATGTTAATGTCCAATCTTGAATTAAGAAAGCAAAAATTGCTACAGTGCCTGGAATCCCACCATTTGAAATAACATTTTTCCATCCGCGAGAACCATCATTGGACTCATTTACTCCTAACTTTGTTTTTCTTTCCCAGCCCCATTTTGTTGCTAAATGGGCAGAAATAAGAAAAGTAAGTAGAATTACTAACCAAGACCAATGTCCTAAGCATCCAATAATTGTTCCGAGACTTGCAGCTGCTAGAATCCCTTTTGCATCTAGAACTTTTGCAATGGTTGATAGTGAAATCAAAACTAAAATAATTCCGAATGTAATCTGAATGTTTAAGGACGTAAATCCACCAGGAAGTTCACCACCAGTTATCATCGGAATAGTATAATCGATGAAGATTATCTATACCATCTTATCGGGCAATGATTTGACATTATTGACAATTAACTTACCAATTAGGAGTAATCCACTTATTAGGATTAAAATCCATAAAAGGCTTCCAATAGTTGAAATAATTATGTTTTCTGTGAATTTATTTAATAAATAATCAATTAAGAAACTACTTCCATTCCAAAAAGAGTGTCCTAAAATAGCTAATATCAATCCTAAACTCAGAGTTTGTGGTAAGTTATTTGATTTGTGTTCCGAAATATTCTCTTCTTTTTTGAAGAATATGATATTTTCAGTTACATTAAGTTCTATTGATTCTTCAATATTATTCGTAGTTTCTATGATTTCATTAGTTTTCGAGTCTATTAATTGCCATTTATTTTCTAAGATATTATCCTTTTTATGACTCATATTATTTCTATCGGTATCATTCTTTAAAATATACCAAGCAAATCCAATTCCTGTTAATCCAGTCCATAATGCGTGTCCTGGTATGGAACCTATTGCTCTTATGAGTGATGTTATTGTGAAACTTAATGGTCCGCCAGTCCAAGAAAGTGCAATGTATTGTAAATTTTCTAACATTGCAAAACCTAACCCTACTGTAATGCCGATTTCAAATCCCCTTCTTGGACTATCAATAAATTCTCTACACCACCATATGGCGGCTAATTTACAAATTTCCTCGCCAATTGGGGCAATTAATGAAAGTAGTAAAAGTTGAGATAGTGGTGAATCTAAACCAAATATCCCTGTGAAAAAGATATCTCCAGATGTATTAATCAATAGTGCAGGAATTGTGCAAATCATACCAGCAACAAGAGCAGATTCTGCACGATATCCAGTAGTTGGCATATTCAAAGTTCTAGCAGAATAACTCCACCATGCAAATACAGGAATACTAAAGCCAGCAAGCCAAGTTGGAATAACAAAAATAATAGTAGTTATTACAATAAAATCAGAGGGGTTATTCAATAATGCAATAAAGATCAATAATGAAATTAGCATTGTTGAAGCAAAAATCATCCAGAGTTTTTTTGATGGTGGCATATCTAATAGTCCTGAATCATGAACTAAATGATGAGAAAATTTTGTGGGTATAGGAGTAACTAAAGTTTCATTATTTGGTAAGATATGTGTTTTTTTCCCTTCCTCATTTGGAATTGCTAATTTAATATGGATTAATCTTGGTCTTCTAATCCAGAAGAAAATAAATAATAATGGTAAAGAACAAAATAAACCAATATAAGACATGAAAATACCTTCAAATTCTCCGAGATATAGTCCGAAAAAGATCATAAGGATTGATTGAGATAATAGATATGTAATAATAACTAATCCTACAATTCTTTTTACAATTGCCCAAGGTTTACTCATCTGTGAAAGAATTAATTCATTTTGGGTGTGTGTCATTTTTTCTCTAAATAATTCCCTTGGATTATTGGTAATTAAAACGGGTTGCGGAGTTAGCCCCCGGGTTGAATTTTGTACTTCTTCTCCGGGTTCCACAAACTGTGATATGTTTATTATTAGTAAGTATATCTAAAAAATTGCTACTCAGTTCGCCCATCAGTCGTCATTAAAACAGCAGTCGGATTAAGCGTTCATCACTGTAGCAAGTCAACCTAAAGGTCATAATAATTAGACTAATCTATTCTTATTTGTTATTTTGAAAGTTTTTATTATAGAGAAGGTTTGTAGTGTTAACAGTGTTTCGATACTAATGATGGCAGTAGCTAATATCCGTTCTGAATTTCTTCCAAGCGACTTAATTCCAGTAGTTTTTGGAATAGTACTTACATTTTTTATTTTTAGATTTTGGGTCCCTTTTGCATTACGTAGAGTGCAAATTGCATTTTATACGGATGATGGAATTTATGAAGTACACAGGATTACAGACACATTTAATGAATCAAGAAAGTTACTTGGAGAAGATGGTGCGATTTTCGGGGTAACGCTATATCGTATGGCAGTTACTGGATTAATGATATTAGCAGGAGAAATTGCATTTGATCCTGAAGAGTATTCTTTGTATGTATTGTTATTGATAATGTTCTTACTTTCTGTACCTGTTTTAATTTCTCCAGTTTCATCATTAATAGGACAATTTACAAAGACATTGTCTTCTCGTAAGGCCGACATAATTGATTACAAAAAAAATCGGAGAATATTGATAGTAGTACTTACTATCGTTTTAGTTGCACTTTCACTAGGTTTTTGGATATATTTAACACGAACATTAGGAATGAGCCCTGAAGAAGGAAGGGCTTGGACATTAGTTTTGTTTTTGTTCCCTTCAGTATTAGTTTATGGAAGAGTTATGGGTTCTTCTTGGAATGGTTTAGTCCAACAAAAATGGAAACGTGCTAAAGGCCAGGCTTCAGCATTAAACCCTCATCCCCCAGGATTTATTGCTAGATTACTTGCATTATTCATATTGGTAAATATTATTTTAATGCCAATTACGGCATTGAATGGATTTTTATCATATTTTTATGAAATATATCTTTACCAATTTTTGGGTAACGAAGATTTATTCACTCATTCGGCTACAGCATTAGCTGTATATCCTGAGATGGCATCCATTCCATTATCTCAAAAAGGAGGTTTTCTTGGTTATCTTTCAATTGAATTATTTTCACAAGTTCCAGATGTGTTTGTTGCAAAATTCCTTTCACAGTTAACAGTATTGTTTTTAATTCTTAATGTGACATTAATTGGTTTGGCATTTGTTTATGAAATGGTTAGAATGCAATTTATTGGATTAGGGACTATTGGGGGAATTGGAGGAGTTGTTGTTGCAGATGGTAGGGCTTTACGCGCAGAATCATCACATAGAGGACTTTTAGTTTCATTTTGTTTTTCAGCATTTACAGGATATACAGTTTTATTATTGGTGATGGCCATTTTTGGTAAGTTTCCAGGAGTACTTCCGAATGCAGATGTATGTACAACACATTTAGACAATCTTGTTGGAAACGTTTCGCCTGAATTTAGAGGAACCTCTATCCAAGCAGAAGCATGTGGTGTTTTGAGTATGGCTGTTGTTGAAAAGTTAACATTTGCAATTAATGCTGCAGGTCAGGCATTATTCATTCCTTTTTGGTTAATTTCTTTACCTAAGTGGTTTAGGATGAGGAGGGCTAATTTTGATCTATCTGCAATTGAAGATCGTGGGGGTCCAATGATTATAGAGGACAAAAAAGAAATGGCTAAATTATTGTCTAGGACAAAACCAGGAGAAGACGCATTATCGTTATTAAAGGCAGATAGATTAGACGATTTAGTTGGAGTTTTAAGAAGATTAGATCGAAGTAATGCTTCTAGAGATCGAGAGTTACATGCAAGGACAGAGATGCTTTTTGCAGCAAGTAGAGGTGATTGGCAAAGAGCTGAAGATTATGCGGTAAATTTACTTGCTCAAAAAGAAGGTGATGATGTGATGTGCCGTAAATTATTAGCGGCAGCAGCTCTTGCAAATAGAGACTTATTGGAAGCAAAAATAAGATTAGAAGATCTTCCAGAGAATGATGCAGAATCAGATCAATTAAGGTGGGTTGCATCATTATTTGCATTAAAAGGGAAATTAAGAAAATTCGAAGTTGATGAAATGTTACAATTGACACCAGGTGGTCGTAGGTTGGAAGATTTAGTTTCTAGATTTCCTATGTTGATGGCTTGGCCTTCCAAAAAACCAAGAATAGACAATGCTGTCGACCGTAGAGGTTTACTTGGAGATGTTGCTAGATTACGTTTAAGCGGAAGAAGTGATGATGCTTTAGCAAAAATCAAGGAAGTTCAATCAATGATGCCAGATATGCTAGGTGCTCGTTGGTTTGTTGCTGAAGCATTATGTCTTATTGATTTAGGAAGAATTAAAGAAGCTATGGAAATACATTTTGAATTAAGTAAATCTGAGTCAGAAGATCCTTATGTTGCTGGTTTATGTGAGGTTTTGAGAACATTGGGTAATAGTGCACCACATTTAGTCGATAGAAGAATGGAAGGAATAATAGAAGTATTAATCGCGACAGAATCGAAAAAATTGAGCAGGTTAGAATGGTCTAGAATTGTAGATACTATGCCAACTAATGCAGTTGCAGCACTGAAATTAGGTCGAAAAGGAGAAGATGAAGCACTTGCATCTAATGCTTGGATTTCTATGGGACCAGCATTAAAGAAAAATATGTGGCCGGTTGTAAGAGGTGCTTTTGCAGTTTCAAACGCCTTCTTTATTTGTATGATTCTGGCAGGTGCTTTAGTTATGTATATGGAAGGCCCATTAGGTATTCCTTTGGTTATTGGTGCAATTGGATTATGGGCACGTGCAGGCAATATGAGGCAAGTTGTAAGACATCGAGATATGCCTTTGTGTAAGGATTATTCTTCACGTTTAAGATCAAGAAGAGCCATGGTTAAGTATAATGATTTACCAGTTGGAACTCATTTGATGTTAAGTGGCATAGTAGTCCCAATTGCAGAAATACCAATCGATTTAGGTTATCCCTTGTGGGTAGATCCATTGGTAGGTAAGAGAGATAAATGGTTGCCAGGATTAAATTTAGGAAAAGGTTCATCGAAGAAACGCAAGAAAAGACTTGAAAAGCATTTAGATGGGGAATCAACGGGAATTGAAGGAAGAGGAAAAGCATCTAAAACAGCCTTACTTTCGATGATTGACAAGAAAAATCATCAGAAGAGAAAGAAATTTGATGGTATTCGAAACATCTCATCAAGTATAATTCAGGCTAGAGATGATGGAATGGTTTTTGATACAGAAGAGCACGATGAAAGAAGACATGGAGGTCCAAAGCGACCATCTGCAAGAGGTTCATCAAGAAAAAGGACCCCCCCTCCAGGTTTCAAAGGAAAGAGGTCACCAGGTAATCGTGATTCTGTATTTTATTGAATTATTCTTCTTCCAAGTTAAACCCTGCGATTTGACCCGAGAATATGTTATCTAACATGTCGGATTCATTTCTTGTAATGATGCCATCGTCTAATACTCCTAATACCTCTTCTTGAATCTCTTCAGGTAAGTTAAGTATTTTACAAGCCTTAGCGATCATTTTCATCTCTACATCGTTAGGATAAACCCTTTTATTTTTTGCAGCACTGTCAAATGCAGCTCTTGCAGCAATTAATACAGCCTCATCTTCATTAATACCTAAATCTGCACACATCAAAGCAATAGTTCCTGTTTCTGCTTTATCCATCTTGCCATCATTATATGCATCAGCATATAATTCTCTTAAGCTTCGTACTTTTTCTTGCATTAAAATCGCGATTGGTCTAGTTGGCTCAATATTCTCAAGAATTATTTTTACAATTACAGTGATTGGTGCAGAAAGGATCATTCCGATAGGGCCCCATACAAAACCTCCATATGCAAATGTTAGTAATAATAATACAGGACTTACATCTAATTGATTACCTGTCCATTTTGTTTCAATTACTGCACCCCAGAGTTGCTGATTAAAAATTATTACAACCAAAACTACTGTACCAGCCACCCATTGTCCACCTAAATCCTCCCATGAAAGCAAACCAAAGAGAGGGTCTTGAATTGCAAGATAACCTAAAACTATGGCAGGCATTGATGCAATTATGGAACCAATATATGGAACATAATTGAATAAAAATGCTAATATCCCCCATACAAACCAAAGTGGTACTCCTAGAATCAAACAAATTAGACTTGTACAAACTCCTGTTCCCAAACTTACATTTGTTTTAGTCATCAAGTAAGCATTTACACTTGCTTCAATTTTTCTAGTGACTTTGGAAATACTTTTTGCTTTATTCCCTGGAAATGCTCTAGCAATTCTTCCTTCCAGATATGGCATTTCATAAATTATAAACACTAGGAATAGAATCATTGTAATTGAACTAAATGCATAACCGCTTAGAGTGCCAATGAAACCAGCGCCTTGTTCAGCACCTATTGAATTAAAAGGATCTTCAAGACCACTTACATTTAGCCCTGTATTATTTAGTGAGGTATATAGTTCTGAATAATTTTCTTCAAGAGTTTCTATACCTCCATTTTCCATATATACTTGAACATTGTAAGCAATTGCAATGAAAACACCAATTAAGATGTTTATGAACATTAAAAGGACAAAGAAATACGACCAACCCTCACGCATTTTAAATTCTCTCATGAGATATAATGCACCAGGCCTTAAGATTAGATAAACTAGAACGGCCATTGCAAAAGGTTGTAGAACTGGTGCTAATGATTGGAGTACAAAACCACCAATAAAAAGAACTAAACAAACATTAGCAACTATGGGTAATTTTTGCTTAAGTAATAATCTTAATTCCTCTGTTAGAATATAATTGATTTCTTTTTCATTTCTTCCTTTCGCGCTCATGCTATCGGACACCCCATAGTGTATGGGTTTGAAATGATAACGGAGGTAATGAGGTCTTTTCTTTTAAAAAATAAAAATAAGTTATTCATCTTTAATTACATTGCCATTAGAATCTAATTTGAACATTCTAACAGTATTTGTTGCACCAGAAATTGCTTTTGGTGATCCACTTACAGACACTAGTACATCATTTGGTAAGATTTTTCCATTTTCATATAATATTCTTATTGCATTGAGGATAGTACTACGACTTCTTTCTTCTTCTTCAACTAAAATAGAATCTACTCCCCACAATAGTGTGTTTTTTCGCATAGTTTCCATTTTATTTGTAAATACTGTAATAGGGCATTTGGGCCTATATGCAGAGACTAATCTTGCAGCATTTCCATTTTGACTAGCAACTAATAGCATTGCAACATTTTCTTCTTTACTTAGGGTCACACCAGCATGTGCTACTGCACGAGTTGCTCTATATTTCGAAAGCGCAGGAGATGAATGAATAGATTCTAATCCTTGTTCGACATGAGCGCAAACTTTGCTCATTGTTTGAACTGCTTCAAGAGGATAATCTCCACTTGCAGTTTCTCCAGAGAGCATAAGGGCACTAGTTCCTTGCCTTATAGCGTTAGCAATATCTGTAACTTCAGCTCTTGTAGGAACTGGGCTATGAGTCATAGATTCTAGAACTTGGGTGGCTACAATTACTGGAAGCCCACGCTCTAATGTTTTTGCGATTAATTTTTCTTGAACAAGTGGTACTTCTTCATAAGGAATTTCCACACCCAAATCGCCTCTTGCAACCATTATTCCATTACACATTTCAAGTATTTCATCAAAATTTTCTATAGCTGCGGGATGTTCAATTTTTGCTATTAATGGTGTGAATTTCCCTGCTTCTTTTATTGCATGTATGGCAGGTTGTAAATCATTAGCATTTCTTACATAAGATACTGCAATAAAATCAACATTATTTTCTAATGCATGTTTGATTGAAATAAGGTCCTTTTCACCAACAGAAGGTAAACTAACTAGTGTTCCAGGAACATTGACTCCTTTCCTACTTGAGACTAATCCAGGTTCAACAACTTCGCAATTAACGATGTCATTTTCTTTATTTGGGGATTTTAGTACATTTAGACGTACGGTTCCATCTGCGATGAGTATTGCATCACCTTCTGCCAAATCTTTTGAAAGTCCACCATAACTTACAGGGATGTTGAAAATAGCCTCAGCAGTAGAATTTTCTATTAATTTGATATCGTCATTTAATTTTTCCATTCCACAATATAATTTTACAAGACTATTTTTTGATAATAAAATTTCTTTTTCCATCGTACCTAATCTTAATTTTGGACCAGGTAAATCTGCCAGAATGCCAACAGGATTTCCGAATTTAGATTCAACCTTTCTTAATTTATTAATTAATTCTGTTTTTTGTTCTAAATTACCATGACTATAATTTAGACGAGCAACATTTAATCCTGCATTAACTAATGCTTCTAAAGTTTCTTCATTATTACTCGCAGGCCCAATAGTTCCAATTATGCGCGTTCGTCTCATATTTCTCGGGGATTAGTCATAAGTGATAATCTTAATATTCACATGTTACGTTTTTTAATATTCTATGAGTAAAGTGGACGCGGCGAGATTTGAACTCGCGGCCTCTACCATGCCAAGGTAGCGATCTTCCAGGCTGATCTACGCGCCCATTAATACATACTGGCATTTTAAATTGATATAAAATTATTAGACATAATCTCTGATGTGTTATAACCTAACGGCTAGTCGAGAACCCATGTACGATAGATTGAGTTCTAAAAGAACTCAAGTGAATTCTGCAGTTTTATTAGTATTATTGATGATTAGTTCTATTTTTGTAAACATTTTCACTAATTTAGATAGTTCGTTTCAAGAGCAAATGACACAAATAGATGAAAATTTATTTTTACAAGAAAATTTTGAAAACAATATTGTATATCTCCCTAATTTAGAATATTATACTGCGATGGGTGAAGAAATTGTAGAGTTAGTTGTCATTACAAATGATTTATCTTCTTTAACAGAATGGCAAAAAGAAAATGGATTTTTAATCAAACAAGTTGATTTAAAAAATGGACAAAAATTTACTGAACATTCATTACCAGATTTTGGTTTACAACATCGGAAAATTAGCCTTTCAGGTTGGATGGTTGAGAAGCTAGAAACAATTTCTGGAATTTTGATGGTAATGCCAGATCCTGGGACACCTCAACCAGTTGCTTTAGAAGAACCTGGAGAATATTCTGTAGTATCTGGAGAATTACATGGAGCTACAGATTCATGGGATAGGAATATTAGCGGTCAAGGGATTAAGGTTGCAGTTGCAGATTCTGGGATTGATTTTGCACATCCTGATTTAAATGGAACTCAAGCTAGAGTTGATGATGTAACAAGTCCTTGGAATGGGTGGCCAATTGTTTTTGACCCACGATCCATGGAACAATGGCAGAGGAATGGTAATACATATCCTAATGATTCATCTTCTTGGTATTCAGATACATCTACAATTGAATATGATTTAGATATGAATGATTTTTTGGATGATTCTAATTTGTCAATTTTTGGAATTAATCCTTCAGTCTCGGGAGAATATCATTTAGGAAAGCATCCAGATACAGTTTTACAATCATTAGCGGGTGGAGAAATAGATATTTTAGTTGTAGATGAATTAATTGCAGGAGTATATGATACCGTTTATGTTGATACAAATAGAGATGGCTATTTCAATGACGAAAAACCAATGAAAATGGGAAGTGAAACATCTGGAAGAGATACAGACGGTGACGGATTATGGGACCAATCTGCAGGAATGTTGTATTGGATATCTGATGGAGCGAATTCTTTACCTTACGGGCCTACATATACTTCAAGAGCAGGATTACAAGATAGGATTCCTGGTAATGGAAATCTTACATTATTTATGTTGAATGTACATACAGGACCTGCAGGAAATCATGGGACTCTTTGTGCTTCTGCTGTAGCGGCTCAAGGAATTGTAGGTGATGGAGCAGTATTAGGTATGGCACCAGATTCAGAATTAATTGCAATTGCTAATATTTATGCAGGCGGATCATTGCTTGATGTATTTCGTTTTGCTGCTGAAGGATATGATGGAAATTTAACATCAGGAGATGAATCAAATATTGCTTCATTTTCATTTGGTTGGAGGCCTCCAGAAGGAGGTGCTGATGGTACTGCACTGTATTTAGATTGGATGACTAGAGTGCATGCGACAAAAACAACATATCTTGCAGCCGCAGGAAATGGAGGGCATGGGTATGGAACTGTAGCCACTCCTGGTGCAAGTTCAGGAATAATTACAGTAGGTGCGTTTAGTAGTAAAGGAGGAGATAACTGGGGGCAATCAGTAATGTGGACTGACAGGGGTCCAAATGCACTTGGAAGAATGGATCCTGATATCGTAGCTGTAGGTTGGTCTGCAACAGGAGATACAACATTAAATCAAAAAAGTAATGCAAATAGTGCATATTCTTCTTGGGCAGGAACAAGTTTAGCTACTCCTGTTGCGGCTGGATTAACTGCTCTTGTAACACAAGCATGGTATGAAACAAATGGCGATTGGCCAAATAGTCTTCAAATTAGAGATTTGATAATGTCTACAGCAGATGATAGAGGATATGATCCCTTTGTACAAGGAGCAGGATGGTTTAATGCAAAAAGAGGTGTTGAAACGATTTTAAATCAAAATGATACTACATTTTGGGTACAACCTGCATATTGGATGGCTGGAAAATTGCAAGGAGCCAATAGAGATGCAAATATGAATATATTATTGCCTGGAGAAAGTGACAGTGTTAATATTACATTAAACAATACTGGGACATCAACTATTGATTATTCATTTGAACCCGTAGTAATAGAACCAATTACCCATAATAGAATTATTTGGAATGCAAGTAGTTCTAGTGGGTGGGATGGTTATCAAAGTTCAAGACCAGATTTGGTATTTCCCGTAAATTTACAAAATAATCAAAATTATACCTTAGATGATGATACAATTTTAATTCGTGCCAGAGCATCATTGAATGGTTCGGCATTTGACTCAGATCAAAATAGAAATGAAGAGAATGTACCTTTGATAAAAATATTAAGGTGGAATGATGATGACGGAGATGGGAAATATTGGGAAGACCTAGATGGAGATGGAGAAGTAGACGATGGAGAATGGGAGGCAGGTTCAGAATATACAATGGTAACACAAACAGGGCATGTTTCACCACAGACAGAAGCAAGGATGGGAATGCCATTAGATCATTCAGATTCAGGTATTTTGGTAGGTATTTGGTTAGAACAAGTGAGATCTAGTAATGTAGATCCTGTTCAAATGGAAATAGATATCACTACGTTTGGATATTCTTCAAACCCATGGATACAAAATATTTCAAATATCGTTGTATTACCAGGGGATGAAGAAATAGTTACTGTTGATTTAGATGTTCCCTTGAATGCTTATCCTGGATTACATCAACAAGCCTTAATGATTACAGCAAATAATGGTACTAATGACTCACATTCATGGCCTTTGCCAATAATTGTAAATGTTGCCATGGAAGGGCCGAATGAATTAATATCTTTACCTTTAGATGATGAATTAACTAATCAATCATTGTATCGCTCAACTTGGATGCAAGGAGCTCAAGGATGGGGTTGGAGAGAAGAATCAGGAGATTGGAAATCAGTTAGTTTGAATTGGCCATCTAATTTGACTACAGGAAATATTCTAATTGATGTAGACTGGGATGATAATGTTTGGACTGATATTGATGCACATCTATTGAGTGAACAGTCCCATCCTTATTTTAATGAAGATCCCCTGGCTTATGGGCCAGTTCATTTTAGTGTAGAGTCGGGTTCTGAAAATAATTATCAAGGTTCAGGAAAATGGGATTGGAATACATACACTGGAGAAAGTCGAGAATTATTACAAGCTAACCCCTCTAATGGAGTTAAACAATTATTGTTACATTCAACATTTCATGGTGTTGGAACAAATGACAATCCTGTAAATGTCACGGTATCTTATGTTGATAGTTTAGGAGCACCATTACAAAGAGTAGTTGATGATTGGAGTAATGGAGGATTTAATCAGCCGATTCAAATAGGAAGCACTCATTCATTAAATGTAGAAGAGGTTAGAGCAATAGGATGGATTAAACCCTTAAGTTTGCAAAATGAATCAGCAACTCAAGATACACCAGGAGATTGGTCTTCTAGTGGATATGTAAGAGAAATAGATATTGAAGGAGCTCAAGAATTTAAAATCAATATAGATTCAAATATGTTTGGTGATGATTTAGATTTAGCAGTATATAGAGACAGTAATGAAAACGGGGTAATAGATTGGGGCAATGAACAGGAAGCAACTTCAGGTTCAGGTTCAAGTAGAGAGAATATTATGATAGAAAATCCCGCGGATGGAACTTGGTTTATAGTTGTCCAAGGATATGATGTTCCTAATGTAAATACCACTTTTTGGATGGAGGTAGAAGTTCTAAAAGGTGACAATTTAATAGTTGAAGATATTTTACAATTGAATGAATCAGAAATTAACCAATCATATCCTAATGGTAGTGCTCGTTTAGGAGGGATAATTCCAGAGGATGTAATATCTCTTAATTTGACAGCATCAATTCCTCCAGAAGAAGGTTATTGGAAAGGAATATTAGAGTTAGTATTAGAAGGTGATTCAGGAATTGTTAAAATCCCTTATCATTATCAATTGAATGAATTTCCGACTGAAATTGAGTTTTTACAAATTAATAAAGGAGAATATAGGAATAAATCTGGCCCTATAAGTTTACATTTATTGGATAGGGGAGGTGGTTTCTCATTAAATGATTTAGAATTCAATGGTTCATTTAGTTCAAATATGATTACCAATTGGACTGATTGGGAATTAAATCAATGGCATGATTTTACATTTGAAGGAATAGGAATGGATGGGGAATGGAAAGATTTAACGAATACATGGCTAGGCCTTCAGGTTGAAGAATCTAACACGTCTGTATTGACAGAATATTCAGGTTTTGTTGTATTTGAAGCTGAAGATTTTTCAAATACAACTGTTGGTATAGGTACGGCTTTGAACACCTATTGGTCTGAAGAAACAATAGTTTCAGGATATAGCGGTAGAAGTTATTTAGAAGCAAAGCCAAATAATGGTGTCAATGTATTTGATTCTACAGATGGCCCTCGTTTAGATTATGAAATTGATTTTAATTCACCAGGAACATATTATGTGTATGTTAGGGTGCTAGGGCAAAGTGGTAGCGATGATTCTTTACATGTAGGTTTAGATGGTAATCCATTAACATATGGAGATGTGGGCATGACATCTGGTTCTTCATGGGAATGGAAGGATACAGCAGCAGGAAATGTAGTAACTTTCGATGTTCAAAATCCTGGTAGACATACATTTAACATCTGGATGAGGGAAGATGGAGTTATTGTTGACAAAGTAGTTTTACAGCAATCGGGTTCAATTCCAACAGGATTAGGCCCGAGTGGATTAATGAGCACAAATGGATTTAATTCTGGGCTTATAGCAGAATTTTTTGATAATTCTGGATTGAGTGTAAATACAAGTGGAATGCCAGATTTAAATGGTAGAACGCCTGATTTTACCAGAATAGATCCGATGATAAATTATTCTAATTCAAATAATCAACCTTGGCCAGGACTGAGTTCTTCATTTGCAGATGAATTTTCTTCACGACATACAGGTTATGTAAGGGTAGATATTGCAGGAAATTATACATTTTATGTTAATTCTGACGATGGTTCAAAACTTTGGATTGATAATCAAATAGTAGTTGAAAATATAGGGACTCATGCAATAAGAGAAGAATCAGGAACAATTTATTTAAATGCAGGATATCATACTTTAAAATTAGAATTTTTTGAGAATTTTGGGTGGGCAGGTCTTGAATTAAAATGGGAGAGTGACACGATACCTAAGCAATATGTTCCCCCAGAATCACTTTTCCATGGTTCAGGATTACCAATTAGACAAAATGAATTAGTTTCTTGGTGGCCTCTTGATGAAGCAAATGGTACAATTGTTGGCGATTTGATTAGTGGTTATGACTTAAATTTAAGTGGAACCAATGGTACTGATTGGGAAATGTGTAGAAGAGCATATTGCCATAATTTTGATGGCATTGATGATTTTGCTATTTATGATCTAAATGCAAATGAAGAATGGAGCGGAGATTTTACAGTATCTATGTGGGTCAAAGCAGAGACTTTAGGGCAATCTGATTTTTCAAGTATTTTTGCGGTAGATAATTCTGGAGGAAACAATCGTTCTTTCCAATTTATGGTGGATGGTAATAATCCTGGAACTTATCAATTTTACAGTGATTCAAGATATGACATTGGTCCAGTTGATGATGATTCTTGGGTTCATTTAGCTGCAACATATTCAGATAGTAAAATAAGCAGCCCATCATCTACTACAGCTACTTTAAGACTTTATTATAATGGATTACTTGCCAACACTGCATCTATAGATCCATTAGATGCAAATAATTTCAATCTGTATAAATTAGGTGTTAATAGAGCAGGAAATTCCTATTTTGCAGGATTAATTGATGACGTAAGAGTTTATGATGCCTCTTTAGGAAGTAATGAAGTATTAGCAATTTACAATAATGATCAATTTCCAGATTCTGGAGGAATAATCAGAGAGGGATGGTTAAATTTCAGTCATGATCCAATTGAAGGGCAACATATATTTCAAGCAAGTATTGTTGATGTACATGGTTTGAAAAATCAAACTAATACTTGGTTGGTACATGATCATACAAACCCAGAAATCAATGTGATTAATTTACCTTATTCTAATTTAACAAATTTAACCCAGTTGGATTTAATTTTAGAAATTAACGAATATTCACAATTAATGATAAATGGAATTCTAGAACAATGGCCTGGCATTCAATTTTGGACAACTCTTGATTTATTTGAAGGCGAAAATGAATTCATGATTAAAGCAATAGATAGGGCAGGCAATTGGGGAGAATTACCATTGATTATTACTAGAGATACGATTTCGCCAGCAATTTCTCTATTCCCCCTTCCTTCCACTCCACAAAATGTTTCAGAAATTACAATTAGTGGTTGGGTTGAACATGGTTCTACAGCATGCTTAGGAGAACTTATTTTCAGTAACCCAATTGTTGGTGAAGTTTTAGCAGATTGTGATCTAAGATCTAATCAAACAGGTTCAGACTCTCAAGGATGGAGATTTAGTGTAACTTATGATCTTTCCGAAGTTAATGATGGTGAATTTTTATTCGAGTTAAAGGCTAGAGATTGGGCTGGTAATTGGAATGAAGTTAACACCAGTTTTAATTTAGATACAACACCACCCTCCATTGAATGGATTTATCCTAATATTTTTGATAATAATTTATCAAATCAATACCTTAATTTATCTTGGGAAACAGATGAGCAATCTAATCAATACGTGTATCATAATGGCAACTTAATTTCGGAATTAAATGGATATGGAATTAATGAATTAAACCTAGAGTTAACAGAAACTGGAGTTCATGAATTTTGTATTTTTGCTATAGATACGGCACAAAACTTTGCTGAATATTGTATAGAATCATATTTATCACCTGATATATATTTTACAGATGTATATGCGCCATGGGATGGAAAAACTGTTAATTCCAAAGTAGTTAGTGCAGAAATATTCTCTGGCCCTAATCAAACTTATAGCTGGGCTAAATTATATTCAAACATGTGGGTTGTTCAACAGCAAGAAGAAACATTTAATGAATTTACAACAGTAAGTTTTGATTTAGATGAAGGAATAAATAATTTGAGAATATTTGTTTCAACTTTAGATGGTTATGTAATACATGAATTATCTGTTATTCTTGATACAGAATCACCAAAATTAAATACAGATATTTCTTTAAAAAATATTTCAGTATCTGATAACTCATTGGATATTACTGGAGATTGTGAGCCTGGTTTATTTGTAAATGCAATATTGCAATCTGAATTTTTAGAAGTGGAATGTAATTCATTGGGTAGATATTTGATAAGTATGCCATTATCTGGCCCAGAAGGAGAAAAACAAGTTTCCCTTTGGTCAGAAGATTTAGCGGGTAATACAGCACAGATCACTTTAAATTTCACATTAGATACAATTTCACCCACGATAGCAATAATTCAAATTAATGGTAATTGTACAGATCTGCCAATACCTACAATTTTTGATAATAATGAATTACCTTCATGTTTATTAGATGCAAATGCTAAATTTACAGGTGAAGATATTGTAGAATGGCGCTTTGTAGCTTTTTATGAAGGGATTGAAGTAGAAAGAATTAGTGGATTTAATATAGAGAATGGTACTGAAATAAACCTTCAGGTTAATGACAATATCATGAGTGGTACCTGGGTATTTAATGCTTGGGCCATAGATGATGCTGGAAATAATTTTGAAACAAATCAAGTTTTTAATTTAACAAGTGAAGGTTTTTCAGGATTGCAACATGCAACAAAAATTGGTTCTAGTTTAAATTTGATAATAATTGTAATTACTATATTTATGTTATTTACTTTAATTTTAATCAAGAAAAGAGAATCTGTATCAGTTGAAATATTTGATGAATCACCATCAATAAACCCTGAAATGATTTTTGATGAAAATGATTTATCTTTAGATGAATTAACACTTAAAGAAGAACCTAATTTTAAATCAGAAATTATTGAAAATAATGAAACACATGTAGAGATTCAAGAAATAGAATCTTTGTTGAATTCAGAAATTACTAATCAGGAAACAGACTTTGATTCACTAAAAGAACTTCTAGATTCAGAAACAAATACATTAGATGAAGCAGAAGTATTTGCTAATGATACAGGAGTTATGTTGGCTGCCGAGGGTACAATACAAGGCCAAACAGGTTGGTATCACGATAGGGATGGAAATTTATTTTATTGGAATGTTGATGAAAATGGAGTTTGGACAAAAATCGATACGGAGTTGAATTAATTGGACAGTTCAAATAAAATTGATTTGGAAAAGTTTGCAAATTATATGAAAAATATTCCTATTCCTGAAGATCCTCCTATTATTTCTAATGAACTTAAGGAAAAAATAGTAAATTCGACAAAAGAAGAATTACCAAAAATATCTATTTTGATTGAAAAATTAGAATTATGTTGGTTGCCGTCAAATGATAATCGGTTAGGCGTGACAACGTTTAGTGGTGATTACAATGAATTATATCGTAAGAAACGTTTAAATTTACCCTTGGGGCCGATTAAAATTAAAATTCATCCAGTACTTATTGATGATGAAAAGTTATTTAATCATACATTGGTTCATGAAATTCTACATGCATCTGGAATGTTTGAACATTCTGAAACACATGATGAATTAACTAATAAAATTGCACCAGCACCCTCATTATCAGAATCACTAGTTTTAAGATATTTACAAGCAATAATGATTTCAACAACTAATGTGCTCAGTTGGGAATGTGATAATTGTAATTATATTTGGACAAGAAATACATTTATCAAACCAAATGTTTGTCCAAAATGTTCATCATTATTGAAGTGAAATGGTGGGGGCACTGGGATTTGAACCCAGACCAGCGGATATCTTCTACGTATCAGTCATCAAACAGGTCAGCGCTCCAGTTGGTCATCAGCAAAGCAGCTTTCCTCCTGTCTTCATTCCCGTTCGAATCCCGTGCAACTGGAGCCCGCGATACTACCAGGTTATACTATACCCCCATTGGTGAACACCCGAGTAGTCCTCGGCTTATCAACACAACGTATGTGCATCATTATAGAATATAAAAAAAGAAAGAAGTATTCAGACTTTTGCTTCTCTTCTAGCCCTTTTACGTCGGCGTAGTTTTTTCTTACGCCATTTCCATCTTTGATTCCCAGTTTTCTTCCAAGCACGAGAACCTCTCTTCATGGTAACGAGTGGCCGACTTACTCCCTGTATATGAGTTTGCTCACTCACAAAACATGTAAACAGACACCTATTTTTGACAATACGGGCACACGGGGATTCGAACCCCGGTTGCCGGCTTAGAAGGCCAGCGTGATATCCACTACACTATGCGCCCAATCTCTGTCGGGTAATAACGGTCTTATAACGATGTATAACAAGCGTTAACATCTACCCGTCAATTTGAAGTCATGAAACTCTACGAGTAGATTATGGGCCGCGGCATTATTGCAATGAATATTTTATTACTGCTATTGCTTCCTTCAATTGCAGTAGCATTACCAGTAAGTAAGGAAATTCCAGAATGGCAAATAATGCCTGAAGGCCATACATTAGAAATTCCGTTTCAAATATCTAATGAAAAATATGACGATAATCCTTGGTGGTTAACAACGACTTTAGATAATAACCGAAATAAAATTCATGATTCTTTAGAAACAGTTTCAGAACCTGTAAGTGTTGGAATTTCTTATGATCACACTCCAGTTAGTAAAGATATTCAATTAATTGAGGAAATGGGTTATTCTGTTAATTTGGAAGTTCCAGAAGTAGATGCATTATTAATTGGAACTGTTAATTCAAGTGACATTCTCAAACTTTCCAACTTAGATGGTGTAGTAATGGTAGAACGATATGGAGAGGTTGTATTTTATGGAGATATCCAAACTCCTGCAGTTAAAGCTAGAAATTCTACATTATATCCTGTTGGTGCATGGGATCTTGGAGTTAGTGGTAAGGGAGTAAATATCGCTTTGACAGATACTGGTGTGGATAATGAGCATCCTGGTTTGTCAGGAAAATTTGTTGCTGGTTATGATGCAGTTTGTTTTGTACACTCAGATCCACAGTGTATTTTAGCTGGTGGTCGTGAAACAGATGGTTCATTTGATCCTGATGATGGTAATCAACATGGTACTGCATGTATGGGTATGGCTGCAGCAACAGGAATAGAGGCAGATGGTTCACAAAGTGATTTTTATGGCTCAGCACCAGATGCATCACTTGTTGATGTCCGAATAGGAACTGATATTGGGGCTGGCCCTTTCGAAAATTATGTAATATCTCAGGATTTTTATGAATCTGCAATGAATGGTATTCAATGGATTATTGACAATAGAGATACTGCTTGGCCTGGTGTAGATGAATCACTACATGGGATTGATATAATTTCTTTATCTTGGGGAATTACTAGTCATGAAGATGGAGGAAGTGATGGAGAAGACATGTTTAGCCGTTTGCTTGATGAAGCAATGGAAGTTGGTGTCACAGTAAGTGTAGCAGCAGGGAATGACGGTCCAGATAATGATGGTTTGTCAGGAATGGGTTCCAGCAGCTTATCAATAACAGTTGGAGCAACTGATGATCAAAATACAATTGATAGAGAAGATGATACTATTGCAAGTTATTCGAGTAGGGGCCCTAGAAAGGATAATGGAAATAATAATCCCCTCGATGAATTTAAACCAGAAGTTACTGCACCAGGAACGAATATTATTCAAGCAGAAGGTTGTGTAACTAGTGGAGGCTGTTCTAATATTATTGATGATGCAGCTGATAATACATATACTGGAAGAGGAAGTGGAACTTCTTATGCTACGCCAGCAGTAACTGGAGTAATTGCACTAATGATGGAGGCGAATCCAGATTTAGATCCATTACAAATTAAAGAGATTTTAAAACAAACTGCAGAAAGAAGAGGAGAACCATTCGATACTAGTATTGATCCTTTTTGGAACAAGGACTTTGGTTGGGGGATGGTTGATGCACATGCTGCCGTAAAATTATCCTTTGATTTACTAAATTCGGGTATGGAAATGGAAAATTATTCACCTTATTTACAGTTGCATATAACTTCATTTTCAGAGGATTTAGAAAACTCATCTACAATGATTAGTGGTATTGCTTGGGCCCAACAAGGAGAAGTATCTGCAATTGAGTACAATATTGATGACGGTGTTTGGTATCAAGCTACTTATGAAGAAGTTAATGAAACAAATCAAAATGTTCCCTTTAATTGGTCAATACAATTAGATCCTGGAGCATTATCTGATAAAAATCACACAATACAAATTAGAAGTGTTGGAGCAGGAGATACAAATAATCAATATTCTCTTTTGAGTATTTTAACAATAAGGGGAACTGGTGTTTCTGATGATTCTAGTGGAGGAATAAATATGTTTGTTATTATTTCACTTTTCATCATAATTGGCTTCTTACTTGTAATGTTTATGTCTCAGATTAGTCAACCTGAATTACTACCATCTTATCAAGAACAAATGCACCAAGGCAACAATTTATCTGGGAAAGTATTAGATGCGGAATTGCTGGATGTAGTAGAAGATTTTGAGAAGAATCATCCAACCTAATGAATATTTTTGAATTATTTCCGCGCGAGAGTTTCAAGTGTAGAAGCCACCTCCGATGGTACGGATGCGTTCCGGCGGTGAGTATTTTTGAGTCGGGATTTTACAAAAAGAGTTTTAGCAATTCAGCCAACGGGCGTTCGGAAAATGTTTGATATGGCAGGAGATGATGTCATTTCATTTGGATTAGGTGAACCTGATTTCCAGCCACCACCTCTTGCAATTGAAGAGTTTCACAAAGCCATGTTGGATGGCCGTAATAAATACACTACAACTGCAGGGTTACCAGAATTAAGAAAGAAAATTGCAGAGTCCTGGTCTGATTATGACCCTAATCTAAATGAACAAAATGTATGTATGACAATGTCTGGAACAAATGCACTTTTCAATTGTTTTATGGCTTTAGTAGAATCTGGAAATAATGTATTACTTCCAGAACCATATTTTCCATTATATGGTCCAGACGTGGTTTTAACAGGAGGGGAAGCTAGATATTATCCTTGTTTATTTGAAAATGAATTTATTCCTTCGATTGAAGATTTAGAAGAATTAGTAGATGAAAATACAAAAGCAATACTGTACAATTTCCCTTCAAATCCTACAGGTGCTATGCTTACAATTGAACAGAGAGACACTCTTTTGAATTTTGCAAAAAAACATAACCTTTGGATTATCACTGATGAAGTGTATGATAGAATAATTTACGAAGGAGAACATATTTCTTTTATTGGAACAGATTATGAGAGAGTGTTACTAATAAATTCTTTTTCAAAAACATTTGCAATGACGGGATGGAGGATTGGATATATATTATCTCCAAACCTTGAAGCAATGGAGCAAGTAATAAAGTTGCAATATTATTTAGCTGCATGTTCAAATGATGGCATGCAATATGCGGTTTTAGCTGCATTTGAAAATGCAAGTGAGTATCCAAAAGAAATGGCGCTTGAATTTAAGAAAAGAAGAGATTTAATCTGTGAAAGACTCAATAATATGCCAGGTGTTTCATGTCATGTGCCTAAAGGTGCATTTTATGTATTTCCAAAAGTATCTGTAAATGGTATGAGTTCTGAAGATTTGGCTATTGAATTATTGAAAGGAGGAGTACTTTGTTCTCCTGGATCTGCCTTTGGAGAATCTGGAGAAGGTCACCTTAGGTTTGCTTATACAATATCAAGAGAGGATATTTCAAAAGGAATGGATAAAGTAGAGGCAGTACTTCAAAAACTTACAAAATAGGAGGGCTCAATATGAGCACATTAATCTCGGGAATTTTTTGGTTAATCTTAGGTGGACTTATAGGGCATATAATACCAAGAGTCCCTATCATGTTTTTTACAAGATCAAAATCTCAAAATTTAATGTTTCCTCCACATCCAGAACCAATGCCTATTACATCGGAATTATTGGTAAGGATACTTAATATGAGAAAACTATATTGGATGTCCTTATTTTTCACATTACCTTCACTTGTTTTTGGATGGATTATGATTTCATGGGCTAATTCTCCAATGGGATTCGGGATGTTTTTAGCTAGTGGTTGGACAATAATATCTAGATTGTTACCAGATAGTGTGCACAAAAAATACAATTATCCTTATTCTTTAAGTTTGATTTTTGATTTAAATTTACTAATAAATAGTGCTAGGTTGAAAGATGTATTAGTAGATGAAGGATTAGAAATTAATAATGCACTAATTTGTTGTGAAAATATAAACCCTCAATGGGAAGTAGCTTGTGTAAGGTGTTTAAATTGTGATAGATTGCTCTTGAATCATCCAAGGCCAGATTTGGGGAGAATAAGAACGGATGGATTTTTGAAAGGAGGACTTAGAGTTTTATTGTTAGATAGTCGCCCATTACTTTCGTTAAAGGACGAAGAATAATTTCATTATTACCATTCATCTAATAAATCTCTAACTTCGGGTATAGGTTCTGGTTTGTCTGGTCTAATCCAATCATCATCAACTTTAAGCCACTGAGGTAGACCTTTGTTTGCACCACCTAATACAGCAAGTGTAGTGAATGCAGCAAGGGGAAGTACCGATAAAGCAGTCATTAGATCTAAAAATGAATTTTGTGGTACTGTTGCACCACCCATTAACCCTATGATAAAATCTTGTTCTGTTGTGATGTCTATACTATTTCCAAGCATTCCTACTACAAGTACCGTGGCCAATCTTCCTAACATCCACAATACAAGTATTGGGAAAAATATCGATAACTTTGTCATTGAAACCAACCATCTTCTAGCAAAAGTTGCAACACCTATGAATTTTGTAGCAATTGTTGGAAATACCCTCAATGAAATAATCAAAACAGCAAGATATGAAACAATTACCATTTCTAAGACTTGGCCGCCTTCTGCCCAGGGTAGCACAATCATTAAGATAATCCATGGAATTACTACTACAATAAATTGAAATGGAATTGCGAGCATTTGAAGTCCTCCAAAAATCGCAATAATGCTTTTCCCATCTCCGTGTTGGTCGGAAATTAATTTAATCATTTGTCCATATGGTGAGTTTTTATGCCTTAGTTTTGCTCTAGATATTAAATCAGCATTACGAGGCTTGTTTGATAAATTTAACGAAGAAAGCCAACCTCCGCGTTTTACGACCATGTTTGGTGAGAACCCCCCAACAATTAGAGCCAAAGCAAGAGCGGTTAATCCTGAATAAAATGAAGCACCTATAATCCAACGAAATAAATCATCTCTAATTTCTACAGAAAACACAAAAGGTTCAAATTGAAGGGTAAAATCAAACATGTAAGTAATTGTAAATGCTGCAATTGGAGTAAATACAATTTGACCTATTGCAACAAGGGTTAACCAAATTCGAGGTAGTAGGTTTTTTGTTCCCACAATAGCCTTCTGTGAGTTATACATATTTGCTTTTTACTTAAATAATTGAAATATATGTATTTTTGAGAATGGTTATTTTTTGCGGAAGATTTTTTTTATTATATACTAATCAAACTTTTTACCTTCCTCCTATTGGCAGGTGCATGGCAGTGTTAGATAGCCGTGTTCTTACTTTCATCGTTATTGGCTTGTTGATGGTTTCAAGCCCCCTAGTAATAATCTCCGAAGAGTTAGAAATGAATTATTCAGATTCCGAAGTAGAAGGGCGTGTTACTGTAGATTATCTTGTTGAATCAGTATCTTTTGGAAATACATCAAGTCCTGTGGAAAATTGGACTGAACCAGATAAATCAGTTGCGAATTTTTTAATTAGAGGAGTTTTAGTGGATATTGATGTGACAATTTTTCAAAATGCAGGATCATTAGGACAATTTTCTACAGCATATGTTTTAGTTGAGGCATATCACCCAATAGGATATCTTGAATGGAGTGATTCTTATACAGAATACATGACTAGAGGAATGCGCAATACTACAACTGTTAAGTGGACACCAGAAGCTGCTCATAGTCATCTTGAGAATGGTTCATTATCTGGAGGTTATACAATAAGAGTTACAATATCTAATGATAATATAGATACAGATACAGATCCTTCTAATAATGTAATGGAAATTGAAATGCCTGTGGCTATTTGGAGAGATCAACTTGATGACACAAGTGAGACGGCATCTTATTTTGCAATGCGTGCATATAAGTATTCTAAAGATACTGCAGATGGACCTGATGCTATCGGAAAAGGATCTTGGCAATTAGAAGAGAATACAGGTATTGTTGGTTCTGATAGTTATCGTCATTCAACACCTGGAAATAATTACCCTGGAAATGCATATGATAGATTGGTATGGGGTTTCCCTACTGATGGGCAATCTGGTTGTGGAGAAGTATTGGGCGTTAGGAGTTCTAATGAGTTTGGATGGGATGGAGATGGTTCATATTTTTGGCCATGGTGTAGAGCTAAATTAGATGGTAGCCAATTTGTAACTTTGGATATTGCAACACA
The DNA here is from genome assembly GCA_949514915.1 of Methanobacteriota archaeon. GTDB lineage: Archaea > Thermoplasmatota > Poseidoniia > Poseidoniales > Poseidoniaceae > MGIIa-I. The sequence goes on from CATFLP010000127.1 coordinate 31,092, forward strand.
GGCGTGGGGTAATATAGGTACAGGAGATAAAGTGGGGCTTGAGTTATGGCAAGCAGGCGGAGGAAATATCCAAACTTTGGTAAAAGAGATTGAAGGCGTAAGCAGTACTAATTCTCAATGGTCTCAAGTATATTGGAAAGTTTCTGATGAAGAAATGAATAAATTAGAATGGCATGTTGGCTTTATTTTTGAAAGCGATAATTCTGTGGCAACTCCAGGATATCATGTAGATGATTTTGCTATTTTTGCAGTTGAAAATGTTTCTAGATTTACTCTCGATGTAGATTGTAAAGATATCACTACTGGACAATATCCTGATTTAGGTTTTAGTGTTATTCCTGATGACCCTAACCCTCCAGCTATGGAATGTTTAATTCATAATAATGGATATCGGGATGCACATGTTAGTGTATTAAGCAATAATAACAATGATACTTGGTTTGATCCAAGAATTGATCATAGTCTTTCATCGACATATGGTTCTCAAGTATTTGTAATAATTCCTCCAGATGAGACTGCAGCATTTTGGATTAATCAATCAATAATTCCAGCTGCAGAGGTCACTAATCCAAGTGACATTGCATTATTGAACATCTCAGTTATTGGTTCATATACTCTTGAAGAACATTATTTCACTTCAATTCCTATTTCTGTAGGTTATCATGACAATGCACGTATTTGGTCTGAAGCACCCAATCCAGCATTTTCATTTTATCCTGGAGAATCTGGAATTGTAGACGTCCAAGTCACAAATACAGGAAATAAAAATGGTAAATTTGCATTGACTGGTGCATTTCCTAATGAAAGACCACAATGGCTTCCATGGTTGTCAATCTCGTATAAAGATCAGTTTGGTAACGATATTCCAAGAGATAATAATGGATTCCAATCAATAGAATTAACCAAGGGAGAATCTGTAGATTTATCTTTAGAATTAGTTGCACCAGTTGAAACATTTCCAGGAGTTTTCGACATAGAATTGCAGGTAAATGGAATTGAAGGAACATCTACGCAAGCAACATTCCCACTAGCAATTGAAGTAAGAACTCAGTATGATTTACAAATGACAGCCGAATCTCAATCATTAAGCACTCCTGCAGATGGAGTACAAGAGTTAATACCTGTAAATCTAGTAAATAATGGGAATACTTTAGAGGTATTTGATTTACAATTGTTAGGAGATGCTTGGTCTTTAGGTGCAGAATTATCATCAACACAAACCCAACCACTTGCTGCTTACGGGTTAGAATCATCAGGAGTTAATATCATATTACCTATGACTGAAGGAATTAGTCCTGGAGATTATACATTAATTTTATCTGCAACTTCAGTAAATGATCAAAATTACAATGGCCAGATATATTTCACAATAACAGTTGAAGACACAAGGAAAGTAGAAGTCGAAAGTAGAGATTTAAGAGAGCAAAGTTATCGTGGAGGACAACAAGTAGAATCTATAACTTTTCAAATCAATAATACTGGAAATATTGAAGATCAATATATTATCCAGTTAGATACACCACTTGGAATGGATGCTTATGTAGAATCAATTGGAATGGATGGAGGAAAAACACCTTTGATACAACCAGGGGCATCATTTAATGTGACAGTTTCATTTACATTTGATACATTAGCAGAAGGAGATTTTAATTTAGGAGTAATTGCAAAAAGTAGCAATAATGAAAATGTAATGTCTACGGGAAATGCTAAATTTATAGTAGGTAATTTAGGTTGGATAAAATTATTACTTTCTTCCGAAGATTTAGATATTGATCTTGAAACAGAAGAAGCAGGAAAAGTATATGTTTTGCATGTTGATGAAAATGGTGACTACTACTTAAATTTACAAGTATTCAATAAACATTACACTGAACAAGAAATTAGAATTGACTTTGATGATAAAATTTCAGCCAGTTATTTTGGTATTCAAGTAGATGAGTATACAAGTGCCTTTAATGTTAGAGATAATGATAATGAGGATATTGCGTTGAAAATAAGTGTTCCACGTTCAACACTTCTTTCATTACCTAGTGATACATATATGGTTAATTTGACAATTTGGGTTGAATCAGATCTTGATGTGTCTCCGTTGATATTAAGAGTGGATTTGATGCGAGAATCTCTAAATACAGAGGTAGAGGAAAGTTCTAGTGAATATAGCAGCATGATTTTTAATGGTCTTTCTATAGTGTTGCTTGTAGGAATTCTTGGAGGATTATTATTTGTTCTTTGGAGGGAATTTTCCAAGGAAGATGATGAAGAATCATATAATTATGATTCAGGAATAACAAGCCAATTTGGTGATGATGGGCGTTCAGTACCTTCAGCAAGTATGTTATTGGGTGGCGTAGATTCGATTGAAGTTGGAAAAACAGCTCCTGATTTACCTCAAGAAAATGATCTTGTTGCGAATATAGATGAAGAAACATCTCCTCCATTGCCAGTGTCTGGGTTACCAGAAGGATGGACAATGGAGCAATGGAAACATTATGGCCAACAATGGTTAGATCAGCAAAAATAATTCATCCATCTAAACCGTTGCGTTAAAATCAATGGAGGTTTCGGCTACTCGCGGGAGAATCGCATAAACCAAGGTGATGAAATGAATTCAGGAGCACAAGGACAAGGGCAAGCGCCAATTTTCATATTGAAAGAGGGAACATCTCAAACAAGAGGCAAAACTGCACAAAGTAACAATATTGCTGCGGCTAAAGCTGTAGCAAATTCTGTTAGAAGTACTCTTGGTCCTAAAGGAATGGATAAAATGCTTGTAGATTCCATGGGAGATGTAGTAATTACTAATGATGGTGCAACTATCTTGAAGGAAATGGATATAGAACATCCTGCTGCAAAAATGATAATTGAAGTTGCAAAAACACAAGAGCAGCATTGCTATGATGGCACAACAACAGCAGTTGTTTTAGCAGGAGAATTATTGAAAAGAAGTGAAGATTTAATTGAACAAAATGTCCATCCTACTGTTATTTGCGAAGGATTTAGGTTGGCTGCTGAAAAAGCAATGGACATACTTTCTGAACATGGGATTGATGTAAATTCTGAACAATCAAAAATGCTTAATGAAGTTGCAAAAACTGCACTTACAGGAAAGAGTGCGGGGGCAGTTAGAGAATTCCTTTCAGATATTTGTGTTAGAGCGGTAATATGTGTTGGTGGTGAAGAAGATGGTGAACGTTATGTTGATCTTGATGACATAAAGGTACAAAAGAAACAAGGAGGTTCAATCAGAGATTCTACATTAATAGATGGGATACTTTTAGACAAGGAAAGAGTACATTCAGGAATGCCAAGGAGTGTGACTTCAGCATCAATAGCATTAATTAATTCTGCTATTGAAGTTAAGAAAACAGAAGTAGATGCAAAGATTCAAATTACAAACCCAAACCAATTAGCATCATTTTTAGATGAAGAAGAAGGATATCTAAAAGGACTAGTTGAAAAAATCAAATCTAGTGGTGCAAATGTTGTTATATGTCAAAAAGGAATTGATGATTTAGCACAACATTATATGGCCAAATCAGGTATTTTTGCAGTTAGAAGGGCAAAAAAGAGCGATATGGAAGCCTTATCAAAAGCAACAGGTGCATCCATAATTACGAATATTGATGATTTAAATTCTGAGGAATTAGGTCATGCTTCAAAAGTAGAAGAAAAGAAAATAGGAGATTCAGATATGATATTTATTACTGGTTGTGAATCAGCAAAATCGGTTAGTGTACTTCTAAGAGGAGGGACTGAGCATGTTGTTGATGAAATCAGACGTGCTTTTGATGATGCAGTCGGTGTTGTAAGTGTTGCTTGGGAAGATGGAACCGTTTTAACAGGAGGAGGATCTGTACTTGCAGCATTATCTAGAGATTTACGTAATTTTGCAGAAGGAGTAGGTGGCCGAGAACAAATGGCAATTGAAGCATTTGCTGGAGCATTGGAAGTAATACCAAGAACTCTTGCAGAAAATGCAGGATTAGATCCTGTTAATACAATAATAGATCTTCGAAAAGCTCATGCAGAAGGAAAAAGAAATTTTGGAGTTAATGTTTACGAAGGTGGAGTAAAAGATATGTTGGCCGCAAATGTCGTAGAGCCTCAAAGAGTGGTAGAACAAGCGATTCAATCAGCAACAGAAACGGCAACTATGATTCTTCGGATTGATGACGTAATCTCTGCTAAATCTGCTTCTGGCGGAGATATGGACGCAATGATGGGTTACTAGTATTGCAGATTTATTTTCTGTAGTCTGCGTTATATTCAAGAATCGCATTCGTGTGGCATATAATGTCCAGTCAAATTTGGACGGTGATTTGATGTCAAAACCAGTATTGATTCTTTTTGGAACCCAATCTGGTAATTCTGAAGATTTAGCATCACAATTAGCTAAATCTGCAACTGCTCATGGCTTGACTCCAACTGTGCTTGATATGGATGCAACAAATGTAGAGATGATGGCATCTTCAGAAAGGATTTTGATTATTTGTAGTACTTGGGGAGAAGGTGAAATGCCTGATTCTGCTGAAGCATTATGGGATTCAATTAATGCAGAAGGAGTGCCAAAAATGGAAAATACGCATTTTTCAGTTTGTGCTCTTGGAGATACAAGTTACGAATTTTATTGCCAGTCTGGTAAAGATTGGGATCGAAGATTGGAAGAATTAGGGGCAAAACGAGTTTTTGCAAGGCAAGATTGTGATGTTGACTTTGACGAACCTTATGCTGCATGGGCCGCAGGTGCTTTACCAGCAATATCTTCTGTTGGTGGATCAGTTGCAGAAGTTGTCGAAGAACCCTCAGAAGAATTAAGTGAACCTAGTACTGAAGAATCTTCATCAGGGGAATTAGATGAAATAATGTCTGATGGAGATAGAAAATTAGTAGTTTTATTCGGAAGCCAATCTGGAAATTCAGAAGATTTAGCCTTTAGGGTAAAGTCAAAAGCAAGTGAATTTGGATTAAATGCAGAAGTTTTCGATATGGAAGGTTTTGATTTAAATTCATTAGAGAACACATCAAGATTATTGATAATTTGTAGTACTTGGGGTGAGGGCGATATGCCTGATTCTGCTGAAGCATTATGGCAACTTGCGAAATCAGACAAAAGGCCAAAATTATCAAAAACTTATTTCTCAGTTTGTGCTCTTGGAGATACAAGTTATGAATTCTTTTGCCAGTCTGGTAAAGATTGGGATGAAGTTATAGAAGAAATGGGTGGAAAAAGAATTCATGAAAGAGCAGATTGTGATGTTGATTTCGATCCAACATTCCAGAAATGGGTGATTCCAGCATTAGCTGGTCTTGCAGCAGTAGATGGTAATGGAGACTATCACGAAGAATTAGTGTCATTATTCATAGAATTAGTCGAAAATAAAGGAAAGAAAACTTCAACTGGAGATTTAGATACTCCTGTTATTTTCCGTGAGTCAATTGAATTAACTTTCAAAATCTTCCGATATAATCCTTTATTGATCGAAAAAGGATGGGATACATATGAATGTAAAATACCAGGTCATTTTTCATTATTAGATGCATTAAAATCCATAAAATCAAATTTCGACCCTACACTTTCTTTTAGAGGAAGTGGACCTTTATCAGGAATTATTGTTAATGGTGCAGTCGTAAGAGCAGATAGAACCCGATTGTTAGATATGGTTGAATTATGTGGTCATGAACTTAAGATAGAACCATTATCTGGATATGAAGTAGTAAAGGATTTGGTAATAAGCACTAAAAATTATGATGTCCATAGAATTAAATCTACTCCATGGATGATTCCTGCTACTAGATCCGGTGTTAATACTGTTTCAGGAACTACTATCGGAGTGATGGATGCATCAAAAGCTACAGATTTACATGAATTAGGAGACATAGATAGCCCCCAATTATTGCATTCATTTTCAGATACCTTGCCTTATGATCCAGAGTACATTGGTCCAGCATTAGTAATGCATACTTGGAAAAGAGTAAATGATGAAAGGTATTCAGAAAAAGCAAGACAATCAAGCATTAATTTACTTCAAAACGAAGGAGGAGCTTGGAATGAATCAGATTGTAGTTCATTTGGAAGGCATGGAGATTTCGGTAAAAAAATTGCCAATTCATTTAATGAATGCCGTGCAGAATTAATTCGTAAAAAAGGCTTTTCTGGAAAGCATGGGCGTTTAGTAAAATGGTATGGACTTTCAGTAAAATGGTCTGGTAAAGTAAATGAAACAACATTGTATAGGCAAGTTTTAGGTCCCTTAGGATTAGTATCAAATTTATTTTCGGGAGTTTCTATGAGGATGATGCTTGGATTTACTAGGACTGGTGCAAAACCATTTAGAAGCATTTTTCCATTAATAGCACCACCTGCAGGAATTGGAAAAATTCCTCCAATGATTAATTCTAAGGTTGAGTCACATCATGAAGTGGCAAATTTATTTAATAAATTAGATAAGAGGTTTTGAGTGATTAAAATGGTTAAGTTTGCATATTATCCAGGTAATGTTGCTAGAGCAGCTTCAATTGAAGTTGAAGATTGTATTCAGCCCTTATGTTCAACTTTAGGAATTGAATTAATTGAAATACCAAAAGCCACTTCAGATGGAGGGAATATAATTTCTCAAGCATCAACGATATTACAACATACTTTGGTTGCAAGAAATATGGCATTAGCTGAAGAAAAAGGACTTGACATGATCACTACTTGTGCAACTTCTCATGGTATTCATTGTGATACAATTGATGCAATGAACAATGATATTTCACTAAAGTCAAAAATTAATAGCACCTTATCCCAAGTTTCAGGTGTTGAATTTCATGGAGAATCAAACTCAAAGCATTTACTCCATGTTTTAGTTGAGGAAATAGGATTAGATAAAATAAAATCATTAGTAAAAAACCCAATTGAATTAAAAGTTGCAGGTTATTATGGGCCAAATATGCAAAAAGAAGGGGCAAGTTCAGAAGATAATGTATTTAATCCACAATATCTAGAACAACTTATTTCTGCATTAGGAGGAACTCCAGTAGATTATGATTTAAAATGTCAAAGTGTTGGCGCACCCTCCTTATTGACGAATCAATCTAGTACTCTAAGGATGACTGCTGCTGTACTTGATGATGCAAAAGAAAATGGAGCACAATTAATGGTTAGTGCTTGTACATTATCCCATTCAAATTTAGATACTTACCAAGTTAAAGCAGGTAGAATCTCAGGAAAGGATACCTCTATGCCAGTGATTCATTTGGCAGAATTAGTTGCTTTTGCTTTAGGCCATCACAGAGATCGTTTTGCTCAGTTAAAAACAAGAGTAATAGTAATTGGAAGTTAGTATGATTATTCTTCTTCTGATTTCAGATTAAATTGCTCTAAACCTGTTTGTCCAAGTGGCCTTAGTTTTTGTGAAATTGATAAATTATTACTTATATCCCTCATTTCATTTTTTAATTTTTGATTATTTTTTCCAGAATCACTGATAGTATCTTTTTTGGAAATTTCTTTTAATCTTTCTTCTTCTAATTCTATGAATGATTGAACATCGTATTCATTTTCATGAATTGAAACTGTGAAATTATTTAATTTATTTATTGGGTTTTTATAATTAAATGAAAGATTGCGTTGATTTTTAACTCTATTTAGAATTCTGTGCATTCTAATTTCTTTAGCTACAGCAGCATGTCTTATGCCTTCATCTCTAGTATTCTTCGATATTAAAATATATACATATCCATCTTTGTGTCTTCCAGTTCTTCCTCTTCTTTGAATTGTTCTAATCTCACTAGCTACTGGTTCATAGAATACTACTCTGTCTGCTGAAGGTATGTCAAGCCCCTCTTCTCCCACAGAAGTGGCAACTAATACATTTAATTCACCTTCTCTGAATTTATTCAATGTTGAAATTTGTTGTTTTTGAGTCATTCCTTCATCACCATCTCTTGATGATTGGCCAACAAATGGAATCGCATTTATTCCGTTAATGCCATTTAATGAAATTGAAATAGATTTTACAGAATCTCTTAATGAAGCAAAAACGATAATCCTGCTGTTAGGGTCTATCTCTATTTGCTCTTTTACTAATTGCTTTACTTTATCCATTTTGTTATGGATCTCTTTCATGTTATATATTTCATTTTTTAAATCAATAAATTCTTTTTTTTGCACGAACCTGGATAGCTTTTTTTCTCCTTTTTGAAATTGAGACTCAGTTCTCCTCATGTAATTACGTGTACTGATGATGCCTTGAGTCGAAATCAAATTTATTAATTGAAGAACACGAATCGCATCAACAATTATTTTTATTGAATTCCAACCATGTTGACTTTTACGCTCAATTAGGTAATTTGCTCGTTTCATGGCATCATTTAATCCAGTACGCGTAATAATTCCTTTATGTAAATAAACTCCAGTTCTTTGTAATGTTTCTACCATGCCATCTAACCATTTTTTTAATGGCTCTACCATTTCCTGAATTTTTATTGGCAAATCAAGGTTAATTACATTGGATTCTAATTCTATTGCGTATGGTTTGATTAATGGATTACTTCTTTGCATCGAAAAGATATTTTTTGAATCCAGCCTTTTTGTTAAATTTATTATTGATTTTTCAGTTGAACCTGGAGATGCTGTTGCCCCTAATAGTAATCCAGAGCTTGCATGTTCTAAGTATTGATCAGCAACCTCACCCATTGCATGTTTACCTGATGCATGGTGTGCTTCATCAATTACTAGTAGGCAATAATTTGAAAGGGAAAGAGAACCTCTTTTTACATCATTTCTAATAACTTGAGGAGTTGAAAGTACTAATTTTGCATTTTTTACAATTTCTTCCCTTTTTTTCCAATGAATTCCGCCATTTATCATCACTATTTCTTCAGACGGAATGTTTAGAAATTTTTCTGCATCAGAAAAATGTTGAGCCAATAGTGGATTTGTTGGTGCAATTAATAATGCTTTTTTTTCTGGATTTTGTAGTAATTTATCTGCAATTACCATGAATTCAATTGGTGTTTTACCCATTGCAGTAGGCAATACTAGTAATGTTGACGAATTGAGTATAGAATTTAATGCTTTTAATTGATATGCTCTTGCTTCAACATAATTCGAAGAGAGATATGGATGGTTAATTCTTGCACTCACTGATGACCCTATGAATTATGGCTCAAAAGCATTTATCACAGACGAGTCACCCATTTTTAATTAATTTTTATTACCGAACCACTCATATACGGGAGGTTTGTCGGCCACCTGCTTAAACAGTTGAGTAACCAGACACTTAGGGCAATCAAAACGACCCCTTAATGACTTTGAGCACACTTGTGGCTCTGGTCTGGTGTCACGGTTTCTCCTGTACTGTGAGGGCCCGTACTGAGTACGGAATTAGGAGGAATCCAGAATGGCGAAGAGAAGTCACCCACGTAGAGGAAGTATGGCATTTAGTCCGCGTAAGCGTGCTAATCGTCAGTTTGGTAGGGTTAAATCATGGAATGATGATGATTCTGGAGATATTAGAGTACAAGGTTTCGTTGGTTGGAAAGCTGGAATGACTCATGTTTTATTAAGAGATACAAACCCAAATTCTACAAGTGCTGGTCAGGAAGTCCGTAAACCAGCAACAGTAGTAGAGATTCCAGCTTTAAGGGTATTAGGAGTTAGAGGATATGGAGATAGTCCATATGGTTTACAATCATTAGGTGAAGTATGGTGGGATTGTGAAGAAATTAAAGAAACATTCCCAGAATTATTTAGAAGAGTTCCAGCAAGAAAGGAACATGATATAGAATCTCATAAAGAACAACTCAAAGGCGCAGATCTTTCTGAAATACGCCTAATTATAGCAACTAATCCTAAATCAATTTCAGCAACATCTAGTAAAACCCCTGAAATAATGGAAATGGGCTTATCTGGTGGAGATGTCAATAGTCAATTAGATTGGTCCTTTGATAAAATAGGTACAGAATTAGAAATGAATTCTATTTTTGAAGTAGGTAAACAAATAGATGTAATTGGGATTACCAAAGGATATGGATGGCAAGGTGTTATCAGAAGATTTGGTGGAAAATTACAATCACATAAAAATTCAAAGAAAATAAGACAACATGGAAACATGGGTGATTTTGGAACAGGATATGTTAGAAAAACAATACGTCAAGGAGGACAAACAGGATATCATCAAAGAACTGAATTCAACAAGAGGATTCTAAAGATCTCACATCCTGATGAAGATGAAATAACTCCTAGTGGAGGTTTCTTACATTATGGGGAAGTACGTAATTCATATGTATTGATTGAAGGGAGTATCCCAGGCCCTGCTAAAAGATTAGTAAGGTTTAGGGATGCAGTTCGTCCTAGGAAAAAAGAATATCCAGTTGAAATTACTTACGTTTCAACAGCTAGTAAACAGGGGGCATGATTTTGAAAACCACAGTAACCAATATTGTAACAATTGTTACTGAAGATGAGATGGATGCTGGAAAACTTCAAGAGCAATTTGAAGTAAGTACTGAGGAAGGTAAAAAATTAAGTTTGCCAGATTCATTTGAAACATCATTTAGGCCAGGATTAATTCGCAGGGCAGTTCATTCATCAAGGGCAAATCGTCGTCAAGCATATGGAAGTCGGGCACATGTTGGAAAGAGATCACCAATGTCTGGAATGAAATTCTCAGTAGAATGGTGGGGAAAAGGTCGTGGTGTTTCTAGAATTATGCGTAAAACAGGTCAGAAAACAGGAGCACAAAACCCACATACAAGACAGGGAAGAAGAGCACATGGTCCTAAAGTAGAAAAAGATTGGACACAAAAATTAAATTCAAAAGAAAAGATACTTGCTAGAAATAGTGCACTTGCTGCAACAATATCATCCGATTTAGTTTCGTCAAGAGGTCATAAATTCGATAGTGATTTGAAATTACCTTTGGTTTTAGGTTCTTACACAGAAGTAAGAGACGACGGAAAAACAACAGTTGACATTGAAGACATGTCTTTGAAATGTGCTACAAGAAAAGTACATGCTATATTTTCTGAATTAGGCTTAGGTGCAGATTTAGATAGAGCTAAACATGGGCGCAAAGTTCGTGCTGGTAAAGGTAAAATGCGTGGAAGAAGATATAGAACTCCGAAAAGTTTGCTTTTAGTTGTAAGCAATAAAGGTAATTTAGCAAAGGCAGTAAGAAATTTACCTGGTGTTGATGTTGTCTCTGCAAGTGATCTATCTGCAGAACATCTTGCACCTGGAGGGGATGCTGGAAGATTAACAATATTTACTCAAAAATCAATAGAATCAATGGGGGTGAGTAATTGAACCCTTACGATATAATTCTGAAACCATGGATTACAGAGAAAAGCATGGAGAATCGTTTAAACGAGCCAGGCAGGTCAATTAATAGATTAGAGTTTATTGTAGTTAGGACTGCTACAAAAGACGTTGTTAAAAAAGCAGTTGAACAATTATTCGATGTCAAAGTAGAGCGAGTAAATACAAGAATTACTAAGGCAGGTAAACATGCTAGTGTTAAATTAGCTGAAGGGTATGATGCAGAAGAAACATCACTCAAATTAGGAGCATTCTGAGGTAGATATTATGGGTAAGAGAACACGATCACAAAGAAAAGGGTCAAGTCCTAAATACAGAGTTAGTAGTCATAGGTTCCCTGGTGCAAATAGACTTCCTTCAGTAAAGGATGAAGTTGTTGAAGTAACAGAATTGATTCATAGTCCGATTCACACTGCGCCATTGGTTAAATTAAAATCCAAAGATGGCAAAGAAACATTAGTAGTTGCTACAGATGGAATTTCTATTGGCCAAAAAGTAGCTGTTGGAGATAATATCACCTTAAAGCCTGGAAATATAACCTCACTGAATAACATTCCAGAAGGTACATTAGTAAATAATGTTGAATTAAGACCAGGAGATGGAGGTAAAATAGCAAGAACTGCAGGTAATTCTGCACTTGTAGAAACACATCTTGAAGGAAAAGTAAGGATTAAACTTCCTAGTGGGAAATCAAAAGATTTACATTCATCTTGCAGAGCAACAATTGGAGTATTAGGCGGTCATGGAAGAAGTGAGATGCCATTAAGAACTGCAGGAGCAGCACATTACCGTGCTAAGGCAAAAGGTAAAGCTTACCCAACAGTAAGTGGAGTAAAAATGAATCCTGTAGATCACCCCCATGGTGGTGGAAATCATCAGGCGGTTCATGGGCCAAATTCCGTTGCTAGAGGCGCACCCCCAGGTTCAAAAGTAGGTCATATAGCACCTAGTAGAACAGGTAGAGGAAGAGGTAAAAGGAAAAAATGAGGTGATTCAAAATGGCTAAGAGAAAGAAACGGTTCATGACCCCAAAAGCAGCGAGAAGAAGAACTCGTAAGTTAAAGAGTCAAATAGCGGAAAGAAGGAAGAAGGAATTCACTTATCGAGGATTAACCTTAGATGAATTACAAGCATTGCCTTTATTTCCTCCTGAATCAGACCCAGATGCAGATTGTATGCTAAAATATCTGCCATCTAGGGCTAGACGTAGCCTTTCAAGAATGAATGACGATGATTATGCAGAAATGAATCAAAAATTCTTGAAAAGAGTAGAAAAAACAGAAGGTACAATAAGAACTCATAGAAGAGATATGGTAGTATTGCCTACATTTGTAGGTAAAACAATTGCTATTCACAATGGCAGTGGTTTCCTTCCTATAGAAATTAAACCAGAAATGATTGGACATTATTTTGGAGAATTTGCAATGACTAGAAAATCAGTAACACATAGTGGACCTGGTGTAGGTGCTACAAAATCGTCTAAACACGTTGCGTTAAAATGAGGTGAGAATAATGAGCAGAGATAGATCAAAACCGCAAAAAGGATACACCCAATCATTGGACAGGGGTACTAGACTTGCATCTGCTAGAGCAAAAAACGTGGACGTACATTCAAAGCATTGTTTTGAAATTGCTAGAGAATTAAGACCAAAAGGCAAAGGAGAAAATATGAGATTTACTAGTGTTTCAGAAGCAATTAGTAAATTGGAAAAAGTACTTTTGATTGAAGGATGGATTCCTCATCCTGAAACACCAGGTGGGTTTAAGAGAGTAAATAATCAAAGACTTAAGAAACAAGCAAAAGCAATTCCTTTCCGTAAAGGTAGCGGTAACAAACTAAGGAAAAGAAACGGACCTGGTAAAGTAGGGCATCGTAAAGGAGGAATTGGTCCAGGAAGATATCCAGTTAAAGCAGCAATGCAATTCATAAAATTAATCAATAGTGCAGCTGAAAATGCTAGGCATCGATATGATGATATTGATGCAAATGATATGTTCATTACGCATTGTGCGGCACATAGAGGGATGATAAAAAGAGGATGGATCCCAAGAGCTCAGGGGAGAGCAACTCCTAAAAATCACCACCAAGTAAATCTTGAAATATTTATTGAAGACTTTAGTGGTGACGAAATGGATGAGGACGAATTTTGAGGTGTTTTGAATGGCAGGTCAACAAAGTATGGTAAGAAAAATAATCAATAGAAATATTGAGAGGCACTTAGTCAAAGAATATTTAATGAGTGAAACAAAGAAATCTGGTTTTGGAGGGCTTAATATTCAAAGAACACCACAAGGAACAATGGTTACTTTGAAAGCAGAAAGGCCAGGAATGGTAATTGGAAGAAGAGGGAAGTTAATTAATGAATTAACTAGACAATTAGATTCAAGATTTAATCTAGAAAATCCTAAATTAGAAGTTGATGATGTGGAAGAACCTAGATTAAATGCACAAATAATGGCTGATAAACTTGCAGGAGCTCTTGAAAGAGGTTGGTATTTCAGAAGGGCTGGCCATAGTACAGTCATGAGTATTATGGAAGCAGGTGCTAAAGGAGTAATTGTAATACTAAATGGAAAGATTACTGGTGCAAGGCACAGAACACAAAAATTTATCGCAGGGCACGTAAAATATTGTGGAGAGCCTGCATTAACTCTTATGGAAAGAGGATATGGTGTAGCAATCAAGAAATTAGGTACAATAGGTTGTACAGTTGCTATTATGATGCCAAATACAAGACTTCCTCATGAAGTAACAATCCTTCCAAAGGGATCTGTTGAGGATAATGAAGAAGTAGTAATTATCGAAGAAGAAATAGTCGAAGAAGCAACTGAAGAAGTTGTTGAAGAAGCAACTGAAGAAGTTGTTGAAGAAGCAACTGAAGAAGTTGTTGAAGAAAAAAATGATGAGGTGGTTGAAGAATGACACATTTACATCAAAGAGATATAGATTCAATGAGTGACGAAGCGAGAGTTTCAAGATTGAAAGAATTGCAAGAAGAATTATTGCAATTAAGAGCTGAATTATCACTTGGAGGAAGGCCATCTAACATGGGTGCTTTTCGAACTACAAGGCGTAGCATTGCACGTCTAAAGACAAAAATGCAAGAAAGTCAAAAGGAGTAGAATTTAATGGTAGATATTGATCCAATTACAGGATTACCTAAGGATTTATTAGATTTTGAGGAAATAGCAAAAGAAAATCAAAAAGTTATAATTTCAACAGTTAGAAGGAGATATGGTAAAATGGTTACAATTGTTGATGGAATCGATGATAAATCGATTGATATTGAAAAATTAGCCAAGACTCTGAAGGGTAAATGTGCTGCAGGTGGAACAATTAAGGGAAGGGCAATAGAACTTCAAGGAGAACATAAGAAAAAAGCAGCTCAGGTTTTAGAAGCCAATGGGTATGTAGTGGAGGTAATCTGATGAGTTCAATATTGCATATGCCTTGGATAGGTCGTGATTTGGAAGTAATAAAATCTTTTGATCCAACTTATCATGGACGTAGAGGAATGATTGTTGAAGAAACTCAAAGAACATTGATTATTAGTGAAGAAGGAAGAAATATTTGTCTTCCTAAACAAGAAATAGATTTCAAGATAATTGGTGAAGAAATTGTAATTAAAGGTAGTTTTGTATTGCAAAGATCAGAAGACAGAGTACATAGAAAATATAGGGGATAAATAAATGCGAGATATTGGAATTGATGTAAAGATGCCCAGTGGAGAGTGGGATGGGGATGCAAATTGTCCTTTTAATGGGTCACTTAGACTTAGAGGTCAATTATTTGAAGGAGTAGTTTCAAGTGTTGGCATGTCTAAATCAATAGTAGTTGAATTACAAAAAGTGAGATACATGCCTAAATATGAACGGTATGAGAAAAGAACTAGCAAGATACCAGCTCATCTTCCAAGTTGTATTGGAGATTTAGAAGTTGGAGATAGAGTAAAAATCATGGAATGTAGGCCGATTTCAAAAACAGTATCATTTTGTGTCGTAGAAGGAGGGGATTCAAAATGAAAGGAATTTCTGGAAGTGTTACAAGAGGATTGCCTACCAAAGCGAAATTAACTTGTGCAGATAACACTGGTGCTAAGATTATTGAATTAATTTCAGTTTTAAAAATAGGTAGCACCATGAGAAGATATCCTGCAGGAGGAGTTGGTGATTTAATCAAAGTTAGTGTCAAAAAAGGAACACCAGAAACACGTAGGCAAATCTATACAGCAGTAATCATTCGTCAAAAGAGACCATTTCTTAGAACAGATGGTACTTGGGTTCAATTTTCTGATAATGCGGCTGTTTTAACAAATGAACGTGGAGAAGTACAAGGTTCGGATATCAAAGGCCCTGTTTCTAGAGAAGCAGCAGAACGTTGGCCAAGAATTGCTGCTACGGCCAAGCAAATAGTATGAGGTGACATAAAAATGGTAAGAAGTAGTAAACCTGGTAAACAAAGAAAGGCATTAGCTAATGCTTCTAAGCAAAGCAAACGTAGAACTTTAAGGGCACGTTTGGCAACAAGTGATCCTAGATTTGCAGGAATACGTTCAGTTACTGTTAGAGTTGGAGATACTGTTGAAGTTCAACGAGGAGATTTTGGACATCCCTCAAAAGGTAAGAGGCTTGGAGATTCTAGAGGAAGAGCAGGCGTTAAAGCTAAAGTTGTAGGGATTGATTCATCTAATGGAAAAATAATGATTGAAGGAATAACTAGTTCTAAATCAGATGATAAAGAAGAAGGTCTCCCAATACATGTTTCAAATGTAGTAGTTACTACACTTGAAGAAAGTGATCCTTTAAGAATGAAAAAAATAATGGAGAAGAGTTGATTTTATGGGTTCAAGTCATCATTTAAAGCGTTTAGCAATGCCAAGAAGTTGGCCATTGCCAAGAAAGACTACTGTGTGGATTGCAAGACCTCGTCCAGGTGCTCATTCACTTGAAAGATGTATTGCACTTTCAGTTGTAATGAGAGACATTTTAGAAGTTGCAGATACAAGTAGAGAAACAAGAAGAATCATACATAATGGACATGTAATGATTGATGGTAGAATTGTTAAGGATTCACGCCAAGGTGTAGGGTTAATGGATGTATTAACACTGGGAGATCAAAATTTTAGATGCGTTCTTGATGGAAATGGAAAATTAAGATACAGGCCAATTAGTAAAAAGGATGCAACTTGGAAGATATGCAAAATTGAGAATAAGACTACAATTAAGGGAGGAATGACTCAATTGAATTTACATGATGGTAGGAACCTTTTGGTTAAAGATGCTAACAAATACAATACTGGAGATACTTTGAAACTTAATTTACCTGATCAAAAGGTGTTAGAGCATATACCTTTCGTAGAAGGAGCGGCTGCTTATCTAATAGGAGGTAGCCATGTAGGGGAACTATCACACATAAAACAACATGTTGTAAAACGTTCAACTATGTCAAATGAAGTTGTTTTTGAAAACTTCAGTACTATCGAAGGATATGTCTTTTTGGTTAATAAAAAGACACAATTGCCAGGAATTGAGGTGAAATAAAATGAGTGAAGTTTCTAATATCATGCTTAATCCAAGGGTTTCAAAAATTACATTAAACATAGGTGTAGGTGAAGGGGGAAAGAGATTAGAATTAGCAGAGAAAGTAATTTCTTTAGTTACAGGATTAAGTTCTGTAAGGACCTTAGGTAAGATTCAAAATAGAGATTTAAAAGTACGTAAAGGAGCACCAATCGGTTGTAAAGTTACAATGCGTAATCCAGATCAAATGAAACAGTTCTTAAAAGATGCATTTTGGGTAAGAGAAAATAGAATACCTTCTTGGAATTTTGACGCTCAAGGTAATCTTTCATTCGGAATAAGGGATTACACAGATTTCCCAGGCCAAAAATATGATCCAGATATTGGAATTTTTGGAATGGACATCAATGTAGTATTGGAAAGGCCAGGTCATCGAGTATCAAGAAGAAGACGTAATAAGGCAAAGGTTGGGAAATCGCATAGATTAAGTAAATCAGAATCAATAGAATTCTTTACTTCTGAATTCGGATTAAATATTGTGGAGGAATAAATATGGCAAAAGATCATGGTATGAGAATAGGAAGAAGCAATGGTTGTAGAAGATGCGGCAGAAAACGTGGATTAATTAGACGTCATGGCTTGAATTTATGTAGACAATGTTTTAGAGAAATAGCTCCAGATATAGGATTTAAGAAATATAGTTAAGAGGTGAATATGAATGCAATTTGATCCATTAAGTGATGCTTTAATTAAGTTATACAATGCTGAACAATCGGGTAAATACAACGTTTCCGTTGCGCCCGCAAGTAAATTATTAGGCTCAGTCCTAGAAATTATGCAAAAATCAGGATATATAGGAGAATTTGATAAAAATGATGACGGACGAGGAGGATCCTATGATATTAAATTAATAGGTGCAATTAATCGTTGTGGGATTGTTAAACCAAGATACTCTGTAAGAAGAACAGATTATGAGAAATGGGAATCAAGATATTTACCAGCTCAAGATTTCGGATTATTAATATTAACAACAAATAAGGGAATAATGAATCATTATGATGCAAAAGATTCGAGAATTGGTGGCAAGTTACTTGCATATGTGTTTTGAGGTGATATGATGGCGGTAATTGATAGAATTATGCACAAGATATCCTTTAATGAAGGTGTAACTGCTGAATTATCTGATGATGGAATGGTTACATTTTCAGGAGAAAACGGAAGTATTTCTAGAGAATTCACACATCAAAAAGTAATTATCACCAAAGAAAATAATGGATTATTAGTATCTTGTGAAATTCCTAGAAAGAAAGAAAAGGCACTTTGTGGAACTTGGGCGGCTCATTTAAGGAATATGAATAAAGGAGTTTCAGATGGATTCACTTACAAAATGAAGGCAGTATATTCTCACTTTCCTATGACTATGAAGGTAGATTATGCAAATAAAAAGTTTATCGTGAATAATTATTTTGGAGAAAAGGTTCCAAGAGAAGCGTCATTACCTTGGCCTGAAAATGAAGTTAAAGTTGAAGTTAAAAATAAAACAGAAGTTGTAATTTTTGGTGCCGATAAAGAAAAAGTAGGTCAAACTACAGCAAATATTGAAAGATGTTGTACTGTAAAGAAAAGAGATAGGAGAGTATTTCAGGATGGAATATATCTCGTAGAGAAAAATTAGGTGGGATGTAAATGACTGAAGAATATGAAAATATGACTGTTTCAGAACTTAAAGAGTTACTTAGAGAAAAAGGGTTGCCTGTTTCTGGAACTAAAAAGACATTAATTGAACGATTATCGGAAGAAAGTAAAGTTGAAGATATTACTGATGATGTTGAAGATGTTGTTGAAGATGTTGTTGAAGATGTTGTTGAAGAAACTGCAGATGATGATTTCGATGAAGAATATGAAGATTTTGATGATAGCGAGTGGGATGATGATGAGTCGGAATTTCACGTTGCAAAACAAAAGCCTGAATTAGATCAAGAAATGCAAGAAGCATTACAACTAAGAAATTTACAATCAAAATCAACACCTACTTTCCGTAGAACAGAATGGTTCCGTTACAAGAGACTTTCTCGTAGTGGTTGGCGTAGGCCCAAAGGAATGGACAATAGTCAACGTAAGAATTTGAAATATAGAGGTTCAAGGGTAAGGATTGGACACGGAAAAATTTCTACTGCACGTGGATTGCACCCTAGTGGATTTAGGGAAGTATTAGTATACAATACATTAGATTTAGAGAATTTAAACCCTGCATCAGAAGCTGCACGTATTGGGGCTACTGTTGGCGGCAGGAAAAGAGAGCAAATACATTTGAAAGCTGATGAATTAGGAATCAGAATTTTAAATAGAAGGAGGAATGTATAATGCAAGTAACTAACCAAAAAAGAATGGCTGCAAGCATACTTTCAAAACAAGAAGGTAAGGAAGTCGGACTTAATCGTGTATGGATACATCCTGCTTATATTGATCAAGTTGCAACTGCTGTACAAAAAGAAGAGATACGTGAATTAATTGAAGAAGGAGTAATTCGTTCAAAACCAGTTAAAGGCACAAGTAGAGTTAGGGCAAGATTAGCAAATAAACAAAAATCAAAGGGAAGGAGAAAAGGCCATGGTTCTAGAGCAGGTTCTAAAAATGCAAGAACGCCTAGAAAACAACTATGGATGAGAAAAATAAGATCTCAAAGAAGAGTACTTAAAGATATGAGAGAGAGTGGTACAATTACAGCATCTAGATACAGATATTATTATCGTAAAGCAAAAGGTGGAACATATCGTAGTGTTGCTCATATGAAGACATACTTAGAAGCAGAGGGAATCAAAGATGGAGGTGAATCTTGATGGCTCATGGTAAAAGGCAACGTAATAATTATCGAAGAAGATTAGAATCAAAAACTGATTATCATAGGCGTTTACGTTTATTGAAGAGTGGGCTTCCTAGGGCAGTAGTAAGAGTTTCAAATACACAAATTACTTGCCAATTAACAAATTATAGTAAAGAGGGAGATAAGGTAGTAACTAGCATGACAGGTGCAGATTTACAAAAGCATGGTTATCCAAATGATGCTTCAAAGAAATCAGTTCCTGCAAGTTATTTAACTGGCTTTGCTTTAGGCAAAAAAGCAGTATCTAATGGAATAAATGAGGCAGTATTAGACATTGGGTTATCAACAGCAAGTAGTGGTTCTAGAGTTTTTGGTGCTCTTAAAGGAATGATTGATGCTGGATTAGAAATACCTCATGGAGAGGGAGTACTACCTTCCGATGAGAGAATAAATGGTGAGCACATATCTGATTCATTATCAAAAGTATTAGACAAAACAAAAAAATCAATTGAAGGGGCGTTTAAATGAGTGATGAAGAACAAAATATGGAAGAACTTGCAGATGATGCACCGATGGCTCCTGGTCTTCTTGCTGCTGTAAATTTTGAACAACCAGATGATTCTCAACCTCGAAGAAGGGGAGAATCTGATGAAGCTGGTAGAAGATTAAGAGAATGGGATCCAAAAACAAGGTTAGGAAAAATGGTATTTTCTGGAGAAATAGTTTCAATGGAAAAAGCAATTTCCACAGGATTGCCTATTAGGGAAGTAGAAATTGTAGATGCATTAATTCCTAATTTAGAGGATGATGTACTTTCAGTGAATATGGTACAACGTATGACTGATAGTGGTAGAAGAGTCAGGTTTAATGTCTTGGCAGCAGTTGGAAATAAGGATGGATATATTGGAATTGGAATGGCTAAAGGTAAAGAAGTACCTGCAACAATTCAAAAAGCAATATCAGTTGCGAAATTAAATATTATTCCTGTATTAAGAGGTAACGGAAGTTGGGAATCTGGAATAGGACCTGGTACAAGCATTCCAATCGAAGTTACTGGAAGAAGTAGTTCAACAAGGTTGACATTAATTCCTGCACCATCTGGTAAGGGATTAGTTGTAGGTCCTGTAGGCAGAAGAGTTTTGACTTTGGCAGGAATTACTGATATTTGGTCCCGTTCGAAAGGGCAAACGCGCACTACAATTAATTATGCTAAAGCAACATTTAATGCATTAGTAGAATTAAATAAAGCTAGGATAAAAAGCGAACAAAAGGATAATTTATTCATATCTGAAGGAAGGGTGTTAAAATGAGTTTTATAGTTGTAAGAGTTAGATCAGATATTAATGTTAGACACGACATAAAGAAAACAATGCACAGTTTGAATTTAACTAAAGTTAATCATGCAGTATTGGTCCCAAATAGGCCTGAAATATTAGGTATGCTTACCAAAGCTAAAGATTATGTAACTTGGGGAGAACCATCTAAAGAAGTAGTAGAATCTTTAATTAGAGAAAGAGGAAAAATGGTTGGAGATGTACCAGTCACAGATGATATCATTAAAGAAGTTTCAGAATATAAGGGAATTAAAGCATTTGCAGATGCATTAGTTTCAGGAAAAGCGGAAATAAAATCCGTTTCAAATATGAAAAGAGTTTTCCGTCTTCATCCACCAAGAGGTTCTAAAGGATGGGGTGGAATAAAACGCCCATTTACAACAGGGGGCGCTCTTGGAAATAGAGGAGATGCGATAAATTCATTGATTGAGAGGATGCTTTGAGGTGAGAAAATGGTTTCAAGAACAAATAAATTTAGAGGTAGAAATCGTACACATGGCCGTGGTAAAAAAGCAGGTCGTGGTGCAGGAAAACGCGGCGGCAGAGGAAATGCTGGAATGAATAAGCATAAGGTAATGCACCGTTTGAAATATATGCCAGGTCATTGGGGAATGCACGGATTTAATAGAGATCCTAGCCTAATAAACGTTCATGTGACTTGTAATTTACAAGAATTAATCAAATTTGCAGATGGAAAGAAAAAAGTAGATTTAAGTGAATTTGGTATCGACAAATTACTTGGTTCTGGAAAGATTGGTATTGCATTAGAGGTCACAGTTGATACAGCATCTGCTAAGGCAGTTGAAAAGATTGAGGCCGCTGGCGGATCTGTAATTCAATCTGATGAAGATTGGGATGAATGGGAAGAAGAATAATTTTAATGATTAGGTGATGAGATGAAAAAACCAATTCCTTGGGCTGTTGCATTAGTTGCAATAATGTATTGGGGTGCATTGATTTGGTGGCAATACGATTCACTTTTTGGAAGTGTTGATCCACAAATGACTTCAAATGCCCAATGGGCATTAGTATTCTCTGTAGTTTATGTTGCTATGTTACTTTTATTTTTTATGAGAGATACTCCCGAGAATATTTCATCAATTCCAGTAATTGGTAAATCAATAAAGTTCTATTGTTGGTTAATCTTTAGTTTTGCTCTTACTGCTTGGTGTATTTGGATTGATACTGAGGCAGTTGCTGTAATGTTTGTTGGAGTATTGTTAATGGGGTTAATCGCTGCAATGGCTTTATGTTGCTTGATGTATAGAGGTGAAAAAAGCAGTCGTTTGTATGCATTAAAGCGTTTTGTTGACGTATACCCTAGTATTGCAAAACCAGAAGGACATGTCAGATTTAATCAGAAATTATGGACTACTGTATTAGTATTGATTATTTATTTTGGAATGACTAATGTATTAATTTGGGGTATGTCTGGTTCAGCACTTGATATCTTTTCAGGTTTCAGAGCAATTATGGCTGGTGCATCAGGTTCAATTATGCATTTGGGTATAGGCCCTATTGTTACAGGTTCAATTATTATGCAATTATTTGCAGGTGCTAAAATCATAAATTTAGATTTACAAGATTCTGATGATAAGCAAATGTATCAAGGAGTTCAAAAATTAGTAGTTTTAGTTATGATTCCAGTGGAATCAATTCCGCAGACTTACGGATTCCTTACCGCAGATCCAGATATTGTGGCAAGTATTGGTAGTGGCTGGGCTAATTTTATCATAGTCGCACAATTATTCGCAGGTTCTTACTTAGTGTTTCTTTTAGATGAATTAGTAAGTAAATGGGGCATTGGTTCAGGGATTTCATTGTTTATTGCGGCTGGTGTAGCTCAATCTACTTTCGTAGGGACATTATCTCCACTTCCCGCAGGAGGAGGAGGAATGGGAGATTATTCAGTACAGAATCCTCCTTCAGGTGCTTTACCAATGGTGTTCTATATGTTTAGGACCTTATCGAATTCTGAGATGGTTTCACAAAATGGATTTGAAGTAATGTTATTGACTCATGTTAATCCATTAGCAGCTTTATTCTCATCTATTGTTGTGTTTTTAGTAGTTGCTTATGCTGAGTCAAGTCGACTTGAATTGCCATTAACTCATGGAAAAGTAAGAGGGCACAAGGGAAGTTACCCAATTCGTTTGGTATATGCAAGTAACATTCCTGTGATATTAATGGCTGCATTATTGGCGAACATAAATATGTTCACCCTTCTGTTTTGGAGCCATCCTACGTTGATGACTGTTCCAGTACTTGGTGCTGATGGTGCTTGGAGTATTGCACCTTATCTTGGAAGTTATGAGCCTGGATCAAGTACTGCATCAGATGGTTTTGCTTGGTATTCATCAATGGTTAATGGTGTAGGTGATTGGTTGATTCCATTATTAAATCAACAAGGAGATCTTTATGGACATTCACTTTGGCAAATAATGTTACATATTTTGACATATGTTACTTTGATGACTTTAGGTTCAATGGTTTTCGCTAAGTTTTGGATTGAAACTACGGGTATGGGTACTAAAGATGTAGCAAAACAAATTGAAAGAACTGGAATGCAAATCCCAGGTTTCCGTAGATCTCCAAAGGCAGTTGAGAAAATTTTGGAGAGATATATTCCGCCTGTGACTTTATTTTCTGGGGCATTTGTAGGTCTTTTAGCTGCGGGTGCAGATCTTTTAGGTACTGTAGGTAATGCAACAGGTACAGGTTTGCTTTTAGCAGTAGGAATTATTTTGAGAACTTATGAGCAAATACAGAAAGAACAGGCAATGGAAATGCATCCAATGTTAAGACAATTCTTCGGAGCAGAATAAGTATATTTTTTAATTATTAGATGAATAATTAATCTATCTATATGGGGCGCAGTACCTCATTTGTAAATATTCACATGCGTCATCTTGATAAGGTCAACTAAAGTGGCAGGCCCGCTTGCGCTATCAAAGGCGTTGACGACAGAGCATTTCGGTGCTATGAAAATCGTCATCTGAAGGTGTAAGCCGAAGTCGAAGCGATTGCGAGGAAACTTGTGGTCTGGTAGGTGATCAAACGACTAAATTGCTAGTCGTGTGCAATGGTGCAAAGAATAATACAGAGCACCTTGCCAATTTATTTTATGTTATACAGTTAGTGACTAACAGCGTTATAAAAAACACACTTGAGAAATATACTCCTAAGGATCAGGAATTCCATTCCAGGAAATCCGGTTGATCCTGCCGGAGGCGACCGCTATTGGAATTCGATTAAGCCATGCGAGTCGAGAGCCATAATGGGCTCGGCATACTGCTCAGTAACACGTGGATAACCTGCCCTGTTCTAGGGGATAACCTCGAGAAATTGAGAATAATACCCTATAGTCCACTACGCCTGGAACGGTGAGTGGATCAAAGCTCCGGCGGAACAGGATGGGTCTGCGGCATATCAGGTAGTAGTGGGTGTAATGGACCCACTAGCCTTCGACGTGTACGGGTTGTGGGAGCAATCGCCCGGAGATGGATTCTGAGACACGAATCCAGACCCTACGGGGTGCAGCAGGCGCGAAAACTTCACACTGCAGGAAACTGTGATGAGGGAATTCCAAGTGGCTAGACAAAGTCTAGTCTTTTTGTAACTTTTAATCGGTTACAGAATAAGGGGTGGGAAAGACCGGTGCCAGCCGCCGCGGTAATACCGGCACCTCAAGTGGTCGTCGCTTTTATTGGGCCTAAAACGTCCGTCGCCTGTTTGGTACATTCGTGGGTAA
>CATFLP010000128.1 GCA_949514915.1 Methanobacteriota archaeon
ATATCCTCCATTATGGGGTGGACTTGGATCTGCAACCTATCATTTGTGTAAATTTTTAAGTGAAATGGGTCACGAAATTACAATTATTACAAGGTCCTTGAAAAATGGTAAAAGACCTGAAATTAAAAATGTAAATATTATTGAGGTAAATTGGTTATATGCTCCAATGGCATTTACACGAAGTTATGGTAAAAATGCCATTAAAGCATTAAAAAAGGTTAATTCAAGTAAATCAATAGATATTATACATTTACATTGCCCATTAATTGCTTTGACTGAAAAAGAAATCCTTTCACTTCGCGAAAATATCGCTCCAGTAATTTCTAGTTTACATGGAAGTTGGTTAGGGGAAAGGGATGGAATAATTGCCGCAAGAAAACATAAAGAATCTGCAGTTTGGAAAAATCCAAATGATTTGGCAATATTATTTACTGCAAAATATTATTCAAAATATGAAACTGCTGCTGCTAAAGCAAGCAATATCTGTGT
The DNA here is from genome assembly GCA_949514915.1 of Methanobacteriota archaeon. Classification (GTDB taxonomy): domain Archaea; phylum Thermoplasmatota; class Poseidoniia; order Poseidoniales; family Poseidoniaceae; genus MGIIa-I. Next base: position 490 of record CATFLP010000128.1, read on the forward strand.
AGCTAACTCAGAAGCAACAAAAAATGATTTTTGTACAAGGTACTCATTATCTAATGATTGGAATTGTGAAGTAATTCATTGGGGAATTGACGAATCTTTATTCCGTCCGATTGATTATGAAAATGAAGATGATAAATCAAATTATAAATTAGCAAGAGAGGAGTTTTTATTTGAGGAAGATGGGCTATTATTGTTAGCAGTTGGAAGATTAGCTGCTCGTAAAGGATTTAGATTTTTATTAAAATCAATGCCACTTGTTTTAGAAAAATTCCCTAAAGCAACATTACTAATAATTGGAAGAGGTTCAATGTATAAAACTTTGAATAAACAAGCTAAAAAATTGGGTATCTCTAATTCAATTAAAATTGACAGTGGGATGGAATTTGAACATTTAGCAACTTTTTATAGATCTGCTGATTTAGTTATTTATCCTTCATATTATGAAGGGCAAGGACTTATTCCTCTTGAGGCAATGGCTTCAGGAACTCCAATAATTACTGTAAATGATGGTCCTCTTCCTGAAATGGTTGATGAATCAGTAGGTGCATTATATCGTCCAGGAGATATTAAAAATTTAAGTGAGAAAATAATAGAAGAATTAAGCAATCCTGATTTAAGAAAATTGCAATCAATTAATGGACGTAAAAGAATCTTAAACGAAGGGACATTTACTCAAGAAAAAACAGCAAAAAGGTTTGAAGCGTTATACAAAAAAATGATTCAATAAATTGACATTAAAGCGCTTTATTCATATTGTTAATCGTTGTCGCATATTCGTGAAGAGTCAAGATACTAAACCAGAGAGTGTTATTATAGCAACTCCAATAACAGAGGCAACTAGTATTAACCAGACTCTAAATAAAGTACTTGGTGCAACATCTGTAGTAGTTGTCATATTTATTGTAATAGCAGCAATCCATGGCGAATCTATTAACAAAATCATTATAGAAATTGATGATGATTCTTATGTTAGAGTTGATGTTTGGGAAAGAGGGAATGAAAGTTACATCACAAATGAAAATTATAGTTATGTAATGGAATTTGGTGAATATGAAGTTCTAGAAACATCAAATGAATGGAATTCAACACATGTATTTGTTGAATATGAATTACCTTTGGATGAAGGTGGAGCGGCGCCTAATGGAATAATCTCTCTTGCATATTGGTTACCAAAAGTAGAACCTGGAGTTAAAGTTCCAGTTATAGCAGAATTTGGCCCCTATTTTCAGGAGCCTAGTGTACAAACTCCAACAATAGAAGTACCTGGTAGTTGGTTAGGTGAAATGATCATTGATCAAATCCTTCCTCATGGATTTGCCTTTGCGCAAGTTTCTGTAACTGGAACTGGACGTTCTAACCATTGTATGGATTTAATGGGAACTGCAGAACAACTAGGTAACGATGCAGCCGTAACTTGGCTAGGTTCACAAAATTGGTCTAATGGAAATGTAGCAATGATTGGAAAATCATACGATGGATCAACACCATGGCAAGCAGCAATGTTTGGTAATGAGCATCTCAAAACTATTGTTCCAATTTCTGGACTAATTGGTGTTAAAGAGTTAATGTGGAAAAATGGCTCTTCTGAAGCACGAGCTCCTATAATGCACAATGGTGTTTATGGATCATATGGGTTTGATGGTGATGAAGAAGATTATGGTAATTTATGCCCAGATTATATCATAGGACCTGGAACTGGAGTTTCAGCTTGGATGTTCGGTTCAGAAATTGCTGGGGATTATTGGGCTGAAAGATACTTCCTTGATAGAGTATTAGATAATTACAACGGCTCTGTTTATTTAATTCAAGGAATGCATGATTGGAATGTAGATCCACATATGGCAATTCCAACGATAAATCGAATCAAAGATGCAGGTATAGAAGCAAAGGGTCTGTTTGGCCAATGGGATCATGATTATCCTGATAGAGCAATACAATTAGATGACCGTTCAGATATGGGGGGAAGAGGAGGAGAAGCATTTCCTGAAATGATCCGCTTTGACTGGATGCAAGATTTACTAGAATGGTTTGATTGGTATCTACGAGAAGAAGGTGATCAGCCATCATTACATGTTGAAATCCAATCTAATCATGGGGCTTGGAGAATAGAAGACCGATATCCAGCATCCGATACAGAAGAATTAATTTTTACTCTTGGAACAGATATGACTACTTCTGGGGGATTAATCGTTTTACCAGATGCTTCAACAGGACCAGTATTTGAGACCTCTCCACTAACTGAAGATATTTTTGTTCAAGGAATGCCTAGACTTCATGTTCAAGTAACTACTTCAACTGTTGGTGGTCAACTTTACGCATTGTTGGAAGATTGCGATGGTGATGACTGTATTCATATTGGTCATGCAATTATGGATTTGCGTTACCATGAAGGTGGAGAAGAATTATCCACGGCTTGGTTGCCAGTTTTAGAACCAATTACTGCAAATATGGAATTTATTGCTTTAGATGCTGAAATAATGGCGGGCCATACTTTGCGATTGACATTATTATCAACTGGTGAAGATTATCTTCCTGCATCAACATCATCAATTGTAACAATAATTGAAGGTGAAGGTAGTACATTACAATTAGACACATTTAATCCAAATGAAAAATTATATTGGACCCCTCCAATATGTACTCATTCAGTATGCTCTTAAATTGTGAAATTTGTTGTTTTTTAAATATAATCTTATCAATTGGTTAATAATGAAGTTACCTAGGTCATCAATCATGGCGAGTAATATAAAGCGTACAATGGCTTCTTTACTTGCTGTTATTTTTTTAATTCCATTTATTCCCTCTGCCCTAGCTGATGATGATGCTGCAAGTGCCAATATCTTGACTGATGGAAGTACAAGTTCTGGAGATGTAGATTATGAAGGAGATGCTGTTGATTGGTGGAGAATTGATATTCTTAGTGGAGACACTCTAACAATACTTGTTTCATCACCTACAGGAGATCATGGTTTTGATTGGTTTGGTGATTGTGTTTTACAAGATGACCATTGGGAAGGTAAAGTGAAAATTTGGGATGCTAATGCAGTAACAAAATTATATGAAGTAAATATTGGAAGTGATGGTTCAAGATCTGAGACTATTTCAATCGTTCCTTCTGCCTCTGAATGGGGTAGTATAACAGGGCCCACTACATATTATACAGAAATTAGATCTCTAGATACCTGTGATCAAGATGAATTTGATTATTCTATAACTGCTGACATAGATACTACTAACAGAGATACTGACGGGGATGGATTCAAAGATCTATTAGATGACTGCCCTAATGAATTTGGAAAAAGTAATGAAGACAAAAATGGTTGCTTAGACAGTGATGAAGATGGTTGGTCAGATGAAGGTGATCAATATCCTGTAGATGGCACTCAATGGGAAGATTCTGATTCAGATAACTATGGAGATAATCCTAATGGGAATAATCCAGATTCATGTCCTGGATTTTTCGGTCAGTCTTACGAAGATAGATTCGGATGCCCCGACTCAGATGGTGATGGATACAGTGATCCAAGTACACTATATTCCATTGAACCATGGACTGTTTCAGATGGTGCTGATGCTTTTTGGTGGTCACCTCAAGACCCTTCTATACAAAATATATGTGGAATATATTGCCATACTCAATGGAGTGATTTTGATGGAGATGGTCTAGGAGATAATTGGTATGATGATAGATGGGAATCTATCCATCTTGAAACTGGAATTGGTCAATATATCGAAGGAGCAGTACTAGAAGATGCCTGTCCACACATCATTGGTTATTCATCAGAAGATAGACCTGGATGTCCAGATACTGATGGAGACGGATGGTCTAATGGAGATTCTAATTGGACTATTGATAATGGTGCAGATCCGTTTCCAAATGATTTTAGTCAATGGAAAGACTCTGACAGAGATGGATACGGAGATAATTATACATTTGAAATTGACCCAGAAACTGGTTTAAGAATTGAAAAAGGAGATGCATTCATTAACAATCCATCTCAATGGTTAGATTCAGATGGAGATGGTTGGGGCAATAATCAAGGAAATGAAGATTCACAAATTGATGATTTTCCATACATTAATTCTCAGTATTTAGATTCTGATAATGATGGGTTTGGAGATAATTATTCTGGTTTTGAAGGTGATTCATGTATTAACACATGGGGAGAATCTAATCAAGATAGATTTGGATGCCCTGACTCTGATGGTGATGGATATAGTGATCCTGACGAGGGATGGATTTCTCACCCCGAAGGTTTTGCCGATGCATTTCCCTCTAAAGAAAGTCAATGGTTTGATACTGATGGGGATGGATTTGGTGATAATCAAACTTCAAATGCATGGCAACCTGACAGTTGTTTACTAACAAAAGGAGATAGTTATAGAGATAGATGGGGTTGCCCAGATAATGACGGTGATGGTGCTTCAGATCCAGATAATGATTGGATTTCTCATCCATTAGGTATGGCAGATTCATTTCCACTTGAATCAACACAATGGATGGATACTGATGGAGATAGTTATGGAGATAATTCACTAGGAATTAATCCAGATAATTGTATTGAAATCCCTGGAACAAGTACTGAAGATAGGTTTGGTTGTATAGATACTGATGGAGACGGTTGGTCAGATTTGAGTGATAAATTCCCTCATATTCCATCTCAAATGGTTGATACTGACGGTGATGGATATGGAGATAATCTCTCTGGACATGAGCCAGATGCATGCCCTAATGTCTTTGGAAGTAGTTTACTAGATCGTAGAGGTTGCCCCGATCTCGATGATGATGGTTACTCTGACTATGATGATTTATGGTTGGCAAGTCCTGAAGGGCAAGGTGATGCATTTCCTACAGATCCATGGCAATGGATAGATACTGATGGTGATGGGTATGGAGATAACCCAGTTGGCAATTTAAGAGATGATTGCCCTGCTGAATCTGGTAGTTCAACAATTGATTTACAAGGATGCCCTGACAATAATGGTGATGGATATTCAAATTCATTTGGAGAAATAAAAGCAGCCATGACAATAATGGGAAGTAATCCTCTTTCTTCATGGGCTACTTATGCTATCGCAGGATTAATTTTCCTAAGTGCAGTAGGCATTACTAGAATTCTTGAAGGCAGTGATGAAGAAGAAATTAAAGAGGTGGACTTCCTTGAATAAAATTGTAATTAATTTAATTATTATTCTATTATTTTTACCATTATTACCTCTTGTTAATAATGTACAGGCAGAAGGCAATAGTGACTTTACTGTTGTAAACTATGAAGCTAGAGAACAAGACATAGATAATGATGGGTTTGTTGATCAATTAAGAGTTGTATTTAATGTTAATACGACAAAATCTCAAATACCTATTTCTGCTCAAGTAACCACTATTTTCAATCAATATCCTACAGAACATGAAATAACACAATGGGATAATTTTACACTCACAAATGAAAAATCATTATCACGTTCAATTTTTGTTGATGCTTGGAAAGAAGGGGAATATACAGTTACATTGAAATTCGTTAACCCTACAACAAACGAAATCATTTCAGAATATCAACTAGGTGTGTTTAATCTAATGGTTGGTATCGAAAAACCATTTGTTGCCTTAAATGTAATTGCAGAGCATGAAGGTAAATCTGTTGATGATAATTTTAATACTGGTTCTGAATGTAAAATTAAACGTAATATTTTAGATAAAATAGGGCATAGATATAATGAAACTGGAGAAGTTCAATTTATTGGTGCACCATGGATTACACCATCAATTACTCCAGGTGAAAATACACCAAATAGTGATGAAATTGATTGTAGTAATTGGCCTGCTGGAAAATATTCATTAAAACTAATTTACCATAACTCACTAGGTTATTCATTAGAATCATGGAAGAATTTTTCAATTTTAAATCAGCCTGCTCCTAGTTTTAATCTGAATGTGACAGGACAGAATATGGAAATCGGAACCTTGTGCTTTGTTACAATAGAACCTACAGATGGGACAGATTTTAGTGAAAATGAAATCTCTTGGACCACAATACCTGAACACGAAGGAATTGGGGGATTAGAATTGAATTGTAAAATGTGGATGCCTGGAATTCATAGAATTGTTGTAAATGTGACGAATTCAGAAGGAATTAGTGCAACAAATGGTATTAATCTTGTTAGAATTCCTCCCTTAGGTGAAAATGTATCTACTTGGGGAAATGAAAGTGTAACATCCTCATGGCCAGTAAGAAGCGGTGGTGAAGTAGAATCTGAATTTACAGGTTATATTGCCACTGGGATTGGGATGCTTTTATTATTCTTAATTTCAATAATTGTTCTAAAAAGATTTGGAGATGACATTCAAGGAGAATTTACAAACAAGAAATCAATGATAAATTCCGAAGGACTACCAACACATACTGATGAAGAAGGACATCTATGGAGGCAGCATCCAGATGGTCAAATAGATTGGTGGGATGCAAATGCAAATATGTGGATTCCGTTCCAATGATTTATTCTTATCGATTAATGAAAAATAAAGCAGGTCCCCCTGCATGAATTTTAATTTCCACTTCTTCTTTAATTGAATAATTATGTATTCCTCTAGTTGAAAAATTAAGTTCTTCTTTATCTAATGCCCATTTCACTCCCTTTAATGTAACAATACTGTTTGATAAACAAAATAAGGATACATGGGTGTTTTCATTTAAACTAAATTTCATTGGTTTATTATTTGGAATATATTTTACAATAAAATCATTTAGATGAATTTCAATTTCAACATCTCCCATATCTTCTTGATTTAATTCTGATAGTGCAGCATATACTCCCAAAATATGATCGCTTCTTCCAGATTCAACTCCAATAATTTGAATTTCTTTGATTCCTTTTGAAATAACCCAATTAATCGCTTTTACCAAATCAGTTTCATTTTGACTCTTTATCTCAATAATATCAACTCTTTCATCTATTAATGATTTATTAAATGAATCAAAATCACCAATAGCTACATCTGGAATAATTTCGTATTTTATACAATGATGATAACCTCCGTCTATTGCAACACATAATTTTTTTTCAGATACTAAGTTTTGCAATATCAATGAATCTACATCACCAGCGGCAATTAACAATGCTCTAAATTTTACGACCGCCATGACAAGCCGAGACATTACTCTATTAATGAATGATGTTTAAAGTAAAATAATTCGAGGCTAAGCCTCAATAAGGAGACGGCAGTCGGCGGGTTAAGGTTTGGTTATGTCTGAATATGTTCCCGAGGGTGCTTTATTACCAAGCGGCATTAATGTAGATGAAACTGCTGCATATTTCGGCATCACTGATTCAAGCAAAATATTAGTAGAAATGGAAAATGTAAATAGGCATACTTCATTAACAATGGTATTAAATAAAGTTTCAGATTTGTTACTTACTGACACCTTTGATTTAGATTCAGGAAGTAATAGATTACAAGTTGAAACAGGAGAAATATATTATATTCTAACAGGACCTTTAAAATTAATTGAAATTACAGAAAATTTACAAGATTTTCTTGGATTAAATCCTGAAGGAAATTCTGAAAAACCAAATATTTCTGATGAGGAATTTGCAGCACTTGAATCATTTTTAGATCCACTAAATATCTTAAAAATTTATGCAATTGGTGATGTTACAGGAGGTAATAATGAATTAGCGAAATATGTTACTGCTTTCGATAATATGATAAAAAATCCTTCTGAAAATGTTCAAAATCTAATTCAAATCAAGAAAGAAATGACTGAGATTTTAATTGAAACAAAAAATATGCAAATGCCTCGTCCGATTTCAATATTAAAATCATCAAAGTCTGTTAATACCCCTAAATTAATAACCCCTCAAATTACTGTTGAAACTAAAGTTCAAGAGCCTATTATTGAAAACATAGAAAGTAATGAAAAAAGTGAGGAAGAAGTTTTCACTCAACCAAAATTACAACAACCCACTGCACTTAAACCACCTAGCAACCAATCAAAAGTCATTGAGCCTACACCTTTAGCAAAACCTGAAAGATTACAAAGACCTGAAATTATTCCTAAAAAAGATTCTACTCCAATGCCTGAAAACACAACAATGGAAGAGTTAGAAAAGAATAGTACAGATACAACTCAATGGGTTCAAAATAATCCTATACAAAATGAAACTGTTACGCCAAAAATAGAGCCTAAAACAAAACCTGTTGCACCAAAAATAACTCAATCATCAACTCAAGTAAATATTCCAAATAAACAACCAGCAATAACTCCTGTTGCTCCAAAAGCAAAACCAATTGAAACAAAAATACAACCAGTAATAACTCCTGTTGTTCCAAAGGCAAACCCTCCAGTAAATACTCAGAATTTATATGAAAATAAGGTATCTAGTACATTGCCTACACCAAAACAACGTTCACTTCCTAAACAAATAATTAATTCAAATTCAAATGGAATTATTAGAACATTCCCAAGTGGAAATATTTGCAATGGTTGTGGTGTAAGTTTAAATAATTCTTGGAGATTTTGTCCATTATGTGGATTTAACAATTAAATTTGTAACTCTCCTGAAATAACTAATGGCTCTCCATCTATGAAAATAGTAGGTTCCTTGATTATTCCACTTGTTAAAATTCCTGGATGATTTCCTTCAATCTTATTCCCTTCTAAACCAATACTAAAATAGCAACTTCCAAGTACTTTTTCATCTTCAAGCGCATTTCCAATTAATTTTGAATTTGGATTTAAACCGATTCCAAATTGGGATATTGTCCATACTGAAGACTGATCTTTTGCTGGCATTAAATTCGCAGCCTCTGCGAAAAGATGCCTAACTCTTTGAGCTTCTGGACCCCCTTTAATATCAGTTGCAACACCATCATTTACCTTAAATCTAAGTGGTTCGCTAAGCACCATAGAATCAAAACTTCCATCAATATACAAATCTCCTTTTGCAGAGCTTTGTACTAAGGCATTGAAAATTTTTCCAGCAGGTAAATTTGTAACCATTCCAGGGCGATTGCAAATTCCGCTATCCTCTTTATTCCATTTTTTAGGGTCTACTTCAAATCTAATATCAGTTCCTTCAGGAGAGGTTACTCTAATATTTCTACGTCTACGAAGATGTACTCCAACTCTACTAATCATATCTCTTATTCCATTAAAATCCGCAAGCATACCCCCTCCTGCAAATAATTCTGGAGTAATCCCTGGCATAGTTGCAATTCTTGCACCATCCTTACATGCTTGAACCCTTGCTTTTGTATGAGTAATACTAAATTTTGTTGGCGCTAAAACTACATTTTGTGTCCTCATTAATTCAGCAACTGATGAGGGTGGTTCATCTCCATGATGACGGGTGAATGGCATAATAACCAATAAAACATTTTCAGATATCTCTGAACATACTTTGTAAAGTTCTTGACCGATTAAACTAGTAGATGGATCTGCGATTACTAATACTGATTCGTGACGTCTGACTTCCATACAAGTATTAACAACAATATTTGCAGCAAGACTAAGTAATTCTTCAAATGAATCCACTTGTGAAATTTTATCCTTGATATCAATCTTGTCATCTGAAATTATATCAAAGTCTTCTTTTCGCTTTCGTGCCACATACCACCGAAGGAAATCTAATGTTTGAATGATTGGATAAAATGTTTACAAATTAAATTCTTTAATAATTCAATCATTTGGGACTGAATTATGGAATTTAAGAGTCTTGGAATTAAAGATACTCCTAATCTTTGGAAAATTAATGAAGAAGGTTTACCAGGTACTGGAGAAATCTCACTAGATGCAATGTCTGATTTACTAAATCTTGGTGAGTTTTGCATAGGTGCCTTTGAAGAAGAAAAATTATTGGGTTTTGTAATATGTCTTCTTCCAAATAGAAGTTATGGCAGTTTAAATTATGCTTGGTTTAATGATAATTATACAAATTTTCTTTACGTTGATAGAATTGCTGTTTCTGAAAAATATAGAAATAAAAAAATCGGCTCATTACTTTATGAAAAAGTAATTTCACATGCTCAAAAACTAGATTCACCTATTGCTGCAGAAGTTAGTCTAAAGCCTCCAAATCCAGATTCAATTCGATTTCACAAAAGACATGGCTTTGTGGAAGTAGGAGTACTTCACCATGAAAAAAAATCTGTAACAATGATGTTAAGAAATTCTTAATTTATTATTCTGAACCTACAAGTTTGTAATCATCAGATAATGGAGTTGCGCCAGTTTCCATTGATACAATCTTACCATCTTTGAATCTCATGAATGAAAGTACTGCTTCTGAGGTTGAACCATTAGCAAAATGAACAATGGAATGAGCCACTCCAATTTCATCATTCTCGTACAAAATTCTATCACCTTCGGATCTTGGTGCTCCATCTCCTCCAGCAAATCCAATTAAATCGGATTTACCCATCGTAATTCCTCCAACATGTGGATTAAACACAAATTCATCATGAATAATCTCTGCTAATGCGTTTACATCTCCATTTTCCCAAGCTTCATTATATGCTGTTATTATTGACATATTAATAGCCTAGAATAACTGATTTTTAACTTCGTCGCTTTATCGCATCTTCAAAATATTTCTCTATTTAACCATCGAACGAAGGTGTATTAGAACATCTGTAAAAAGCAAATGCTCAATATTACCTTCAACTTCGGGAAGCATAGGCGGAAATATGAGTTATGAAGATTTTATTGGAGAAGTCAAGACTGTTTCAAGAATTCAAGCAATTCAAGGACAATTAGGTTGGGATCAGCAGGTAATGATGCCGCCAAATGGAGCAAATGCAAGAGCGGATACCTTGGCTTGGTTATCAGGACGTGCACATGAAACACTAACAAGTAAGAAAATGGGTGATTTAATATCAGAGTTAGAAAAAAACATTTCTAAATTAGATAAGGATCAAAAAACAAACGTTATTGAAATGCGAAGAACATTCGATAAGTCAACAAAATTACCTGCAGAATTTATAGAAAAAGTAACAAAAACGCGTTCTAAGGGTATGGGTGTTTGGGCTGAAGCAAGAAAAAATAATGATTTTAATTCATTTGCTCCATTACTTGGAGAACTAGTTAATCTAGCTAGGGAAAAAATTTCATATCTTGATAAAGGAAATACTCCATATGACACTCTTTTAGATGATTATGAAGTAGGGTTAACTGTAGAATACTTAGATCCATTATTTGCAGAATTAAAAGAAGGGCTAATTGAAATTTTGAACAAAATAATGGATGCTAAAAAACAACAAATATCAAAATTAGATATGACTTTTCCAGTAAAAAATCAAGAAGCTTTTTGTTTGAAGATTTCTGAACAAATGGGTTTTGATTTTAAGTCTGGAAGAATGGATACATCCTCACACCCTTTCTCAATTGGAATTTCTGTAGGAGATACTAGAATTACAACAAGATATGATGAAAATGAGCCATTTTCATGCCTATATGCAGTCATGCATGAAACGGGGCATGGCCTTTATGAACAAGGATTACCTGATGAATTTGCCTTGACTCCAAGGGGTACTGCTATTTCATTAGGTGTGCATGAATCTCAATCTCGTTTATGGGAAAATCAGATTGGAAGAACTGAGGAATTCTGGAAGTATTCATTACCATTATTCCAAAAAGAATTTCCTGATTTTCCTAAAGATATTGATGCTGCACAAATGAACTTAATCGCAAATCAGGTTGAGCCATCATTTATCAGAGTTGAAGCAGATGAAGTAACATATAATTTACATATTATTTTGAGATATGAAATTGAAAAGCAATTATTTAATGGCACTCTAGATGTAAATGATCTACCAAAAGTTTGGAATGAAATGTTCAAAGAATGGTTCGGATTAGATGTCGATAATGATTCTAATGGCGTACTTCAAGATATTCATTGGTCGATGGGAGCATTTGGATATTTTCCAACATATACATTAGGAAATTTATACGCTGCTCAATTATTTGAATCAATGAAAAATGAATTTGAAGATGTAAATAAAATGATTGAAGATGGGAATTGGGACCCATTATTAAACTGGTTGAGAGAACATATACATGAAAAAGGACGGTTGTATAATCCATCAGATTTAATTGAAAATGCTACTGGTAAAAAGCCCTCATCAGCTCCATTTTTGAAATATTTAAATGAAAAATATGGTAGAATTTATGGATTTTGATTTTTGCTTAAAATAAATAATAAATCAAACTTTTAACTTCCAATTACAATTTTGACCTGCAAAAAATGGAACAATAGGGTTGCCATTTGATAAAATGATTTGCTCAGGGATAGTCCAGTCTTCTTTTACTAGTGTGATTGTTCCCTCATTCCTAGGTAAGCCATAGAAATCAGCACCATGGTGAGATGCGAAACCTTCTAATTTATCCAATGCACCTAACTCATCAAATACTTGAGTGTACAATTCAATTGCACTCCAAGCACTGTAACAACCTGCACAACCACAAGCTGACTCTTTCTTATTTTTTTCATGTGGAGCAGAGTCAGTACCTAAGAAGAACTTCTTGTTACCTGTTGCAACAATTTCTCTTAACGCTTGTTGGTGAATATTACGTTTTAATACAGGTAAACAGTAATTATGTGGCCTTACACCTCCAACTAACAAGTCATTTCGGTTTAGTAATAAGTGCTGAGGAGTGATAGTTGCTGCAACATTATCGTTAGCTGCTACAACAAAGTCTACGGCATCTTTAGTAGTAATATGTTCAAACACAATTTTTAGTTCTGGAAATGCAGAAACGATACGAGTTAGATTTCTGTCAATAAATTCTTTTTCTCTATCAAAGATATCAATGTGGTTATCTGTTACCTCTCCATGTATTAACAATAACATGCCTTGATTTTGCATTTCCCCAAAAATAGGAAACAAGGCATCTAATGATTTAACAGCTGCATCTGAGTTTGTAGTTGCACCAGCAGGGTATAACTTAGCTGCCACTGTACCCGCTTGTTTTGCTGCTATAATATCTTCACTAGTTGTTTCATTAGTAAGATATAATGTCATTAACGGCTCAAAGTCACTGCCCTCTGGACGTGCATCTAAGATTCTTTGACGATATTCTTCAACCATTTTGGCGTTAGTTACTGGAGGTACTAGATTTGGCATAACGATTGCTCGTTTAAAGCAACGAGCCGTTGCAGATACTGTTTCATTTAACATATCTCCATCACGAAAGTGTAAATGCCAGTCGTCTGGTGTTTGAATCTCAATATGAATCATAACCATCTCGCCTTCTTACACCCAAATCATAACGGGTTGTCAATCCTTCTATTAGCAAAAGAGAAAATGTAATAGTTCTTGGGCTATGCATGGCTTCGGGAAGCAATTCCAGAGATAAATTAGAATTTAATGGTGAACTTATTGAAGCGGGCTCTCGTGTTGATACTGTAATTAAAGTAGGTATTGACCCTCTTGGAAGAGATTTAGAGATCCCTTGCTATATATTTCATGGAAAATATGATGGCCCCACTCTTGGAATTACTTCTGCGATTCATGGAGATGAATTAAATGGAATTAGTATACTTCATTTTTTAATTCATGGAAATGATCATATTCCAAATAATGAAGATGATTTTATTGATGTTAATAAACTCAAAGGCACTTTAATTTTAATTCCAATTGCTAACCCAGAATCTGTACTTTTAATGCAAAGAAGGGCCACTGATGGGAGGGACTTAAATCGTCAATTCCCTGGAAACTCTTCTGGAAATCATTCTCAAAGATTAGCACATGCATTATTTTCTTCCATAGTCCCCAAATCTGATTTCCTAATTGACATACATACTGCCCCTGGAACTAGAGTTAATTTGCCCCACATAAGAGCAAATTTTGACAATAAAGATTGTAAATTTTTAGCAAGGGCTTTTGGAACAAATATTGTTCTTCACTCACTTGGCTCTGAAGGGACTATGAGAAGGGAAGCAACAAATTCAGGTTGCCCATCCATATTACTAGAAACGGGTTCATCTAATTCATTTCAAATAAAAAATGTAGAAGCAGGATTAAATGGAGTCCTAAATGTACTCAAAACTTTGAAAATGATTGAAGGAGAAATTCAAGAGCCAAATTATCGAGTACTTGTACGAAAATCAAGATGGATTAGAGCACCATCTGGAGGCTTACTTCATTGCCTCATTAACGTAGGCGAATTAGTTGAAAAAGGTCAATTAATTGCCCATATTACTGATCCTTTCGGAAATAAAACAAATGATGTTTTTGCACCATGTAAAGGACTTATTGTAAGCATAGCTACAATTCCACTAATTAGAACTGGAGACCCATTAGTTCATTTGGTTCTAATCAAAAAGACATTTGATCGAATCAAAAAAATACTTGATGAAGATGAAGATTGCGAATGTGAAGAAGAATTAGTAAATGATGAAGAAGGTATCCATCTTGATGATATGGTTTTTGAAATGAGTGAAAAAACTGAACCAAAATAAAGGCGCGATTAATATGGAGTTTTTAATTGAAAATGGAGGTTCGACTGACTCACTAGGAGACCAAATAAATATTGGAATTATTACTGTATCTGATCGTGCATATAAAGGGGAATATGTGGATGAAGGTGGGCCAAAAATTATTGAATTCTTCTCTGAAATCATGGAATCTGAATGGACTACTTTTTCAATAATTATTCCTGATGAAAAACAAATAATTGAAGAAACTATAATTCATCTTACAGATGATTTAAATTGTGCTTTGGTTGTAACCACAGGAGGTACTGGTCCTGCAAAAAGAGATGTTACTCCAGATGCAACAATTTCTATCGCAGATAAAGAATTACCTGGTTTTGGTGAATTAATGAGAACTATCTCACTAAAATATGTACCTACTGCAATACTAAGCAGACAAACAGGAGTTGTACGTGGGAATTCATTAATTATTAATCTCCCAGGTCAGCCAAAAGCAATAAGAGAAACAATAGATGAAATTTTCTTAGCTATTCCATATTGTATTGATTTGATTGAAGGACCATATGTTGAAACAAAAAAGAATTTGATTTATCCATTTAGGCCAAAGAATGCAAGAAGATGACTATTTTAACCAAATTTTGATTCTATATCAGACTTAAATAATTCTAACATTGTATCTTCAAATAATTCAGTTTGTCTTCTAGATTTAGTTGCTCTAAGATGTAAAACTGCCATACCGATAAATACAATTATTGCTAAAGGAATTATTGCTTCAAGTCTGAATTTATGCATAAATGTGACTATTCCTTCAGCAGTATATGCCCAAGTAATTGATGCGGCTGAACCGCCAATTAATGTAGCCCAAAGTACTCTATCGAATTTCATTCTAGATAACATTCCCAATACTGCACCCACTAATACTCCTGATGCCATAAATGGAATCCAAACAAATACAATTAATCCCCAAAATCCCCATTTATTGATGAATTCTCTCTTCTCTTGAGCCGTATATTCAACTGTTGAAAGCATATCTCCAAAGAATTTTGTTTGCAATACTCTTCCTGCAAAACCATCTTGTCTAGCAACTGCAGCAACTCTATCTTTAGTACCTTCACTAGTTTCAATTCTACCTGCTTTAGATCTGTCAGAAAGTGTTGCAATCTCGTTTCTTGCACTAATTATTAATTCTCTATCTGCTAATTGTGTACCTAATTCTCTTTCTAATTCTTCTCTAAGTTGTTCCTCAATATTTATTGAACTTTGTTTAAATCTAAAAAAGGCAAATCTTTGATTTGGGCGATAAATTACTCTCACAAAAACTGCATGGTCATCAGAAAGTACTGCAGTACCTCTATCCGTCATATTTCTTAACAAAAAGAAATTATGTAATGAATCTCTAATTACATCTTCAATTCTACTTAAATCATGTAAATCTTTGAAGAAATTTGTGTAATCTTCTACTAAATGTTCTGAATCTATTTGACTAGGGTCTACATCTTCATTTCCCCTAGTTAAGTGTTCAAAATCAACACCTGTAATCTCTCCAACTGGCTTAACAACAAGTAATACTGGCTTGAAAACTCTAAATATTCCAAATTCATATAAAATTTCTTTCAAAATTTCTGCTCTTACATCTATCTTAGATGCAATAGTAGAATCTGTAGTTCTATAAGCTACAAGAACATCTATTGACAACTCCCTGACTTTGAATCTAAATATATCCCATTCTATTTTTATTTTCATCTTTTTAGCACAGTATTTCAAAGATAATTCTACTACTCTTTCAATTTGTTCGTTAGTTAATTTATCATCAGCCTCTTGATGATAAACCTTGTAAATTAATGGATATAAGATAAATAAAGTTAACACTGATAATGAAAGTGATACAAAAGCCATCCACCATGCAGGTATTCCTGCAGAACCGCCTGTAAGCATAGCTGTTTCTCTTCCTCCACCTAATTCTGCACCCATTAATCCCCATGCCCAATTTCCAAGATCTTGTGTACCCCAACAAACTCTAGCCCCAGCATCCGTAACTTTAGCAGATAAGTATGATTCAGCTTCTACTCCAGGAAACCAATCCCATGCACCTTTCTCCATTTCCAATTCAAATATTACATTATCATCTGCAACTTTAACTGTTTCATTAGAATGATGAATTTCAACAACTTTAGGTGAAGGATCTTGACCCATTACAGGTACTGATGAATTATTATTAGTTTGATTTGAATCTGAAGTATTATTATCAATTGTTCCACTAGAATTTGAATTATTATCTTCGGTAGAATTTTCTTCTACAATAAATTCTGTTGAAATTTCTGCTTCAAATAATTCTGCGACGAATGTATATTCTCCTTCATGCCAATCTTTCCCAAAAGGTATAGCAGCCTTTCTTGTCATATTAAATTCAACATCAAATTCTGTAATTTCTCCTGAACCAAGTATTCCCATCTCCATTGTAGTTCTCTGCCATTGCAATTCATACAATGTAGATTGATTCAAATTATATGCTTCTATTACCATTACTTGCCTATCGTTATCTGAATAAATATTCAACCAAGGAGCATCTTCTATAACATCACAAACTTCTCCTGTATCTAGAAATGTTTCTGACAAATTATGATCTAATTCTGTAGAATCCCCTAGAACACCACTACTCATTACTAGTAAGATCCCGAAATATATTGCTGTAAATACTATACCAAATAATAATGTATAATCTTCAATTCCTGAAAGTAACCTTCTTCTTTTTGTAACCAATCTCCTATTACGAATTGTTTCTATATCTTTATCAATTTGGTCTTCTATTTTTTCAATGAATTCTTCTGTTGTAACTACGCCATCCTCATTTATATCAAAATGAGTTTGGAATTCATCTGCACTTATTTCATTATCATTATTATAATCTGGAACTTCAATATCTCTATTTTCGGCAACATCGATAATGTCGCCCTCGCTAGTTCCAGTCACAAACCGTAATAAGGTCCTATTCATATCTCTATTTATTGAAGTAAAATTATGAAGTATTCAAATATGTTTAGAATTTGGTAAATCTATAACTGTGAACACCATGTTGCGTAGTGTCATTTTTTCATTGATTTCAATTTTTATTGTTTGTACTGCAGGATGCACTATGCCATTTAGTGAAAATAGCAATAAAGAAAATGAAGATAATGATGAATTTATTGGTTGTGCACCAGGAATAGAAAATGATGAAAATAATGAATCATGCACTATAACTGAAAATAATGAAAATAATGAAATATTATTATTTGAAAATCAAACATCTGAAAATGAAATTGATGAAATTGAAAATTCTGAAGAAAATAACAATACTGGTGTTTATGAAGGTATGAACGTCCCAAATTTTTCTTCACTAATTCATTATTATAATTCTACAAATTGGGAAAATTTTGAATTGGAATCTTTATTTGATAATAACTGGAATTCTTCTGAAAATAATTCTTCAAAATGGATTACAATAATTTTTATTTCAACTGATTGTTCCCATTGTTGGAATGCTGGTGATGAAATTTCAGAATGGGAACCTATGTATCGAGATAAAACTCAATTTCTAATTCTAGCAGTTAATTTTTCTTCTTCTAATAACTTTAATGCTACTCCTGAAGAATTAATTGCTTTTCAAGAAAAAAATGATTATTTTGGATGTTATTCTAATACAAAAAATTGTAATGAACGGCCTGGAGAACCACATGAATTCCCATATATAGATGATCGAAATCAATCAATAATGTATGATTGGGAAGTTAAAGGCACTCCTGCACAATTCATTATTCGTCCAAATGGAGTGATGGAATGGAATGTTTACCAACATAGAACTTCTAATGGTGGAGATGGGGAAACTTTTGAACAAGCATTATCCAGATTATTTGGTTAACAAATATTCAAAATGTTCGTTTTTGATGCAGGGAGCAGGATTTGAACCTGCGAACCATTACGGACTGGGACCTAAACCCAGCGCCTTTGACCAAGCTCGGCTATCCCTGCTTATGCAACCCGACACATCTCATGGTCAAAACTATTACACTCGAAAAATAGTAAATTTTTATTCATATTAATGGGAATATCCATAACTAAATGATGGTCCTTCTATGTTTAAGATGTCACACATAGCAATATTGGGACTTGGGAATTGGGGAACTGCATTAGCCAAAACATGGCTAGATGCAAAGCATGATGTTTCAGGATGGACTATTGAAAAAGAAGTTTATGAATCGGTGACATCAAAATCAATTAATGAAAAATATCTACCAGATGTTGAATTATCAAATATGTATACTACTATGAGATTAGAAGAATGTTTAGAAAATGCAGAAATTATTGTTTTTGCATTACCATCATCTGTAATTTTAGATGTCGTAAAAGAGGTAGTTCCTTTCTTAAGGCCTAGTCATGTATTAATTGATTTAGCAAAGGGTTTAAGTCCTAAAGGAGGTTCTATTTCAGAAGAAATTATTGAGATATTACGTAATAATGAAAAATTAAATCCTGTTGCAGTGATGACAGGGCCTACTATTGCTCCTGAAGTAGCAAAAGGAGTAATTACAACAGCATTGATTGCATGCAATGATGAATTTGTTGCAAATAAATTGGTTCAAAGATTAACTACTGAACATTTGTTACTTCAAGCCACTGATGATCCTACTGGTGCAGAATTATGGGGTGCATACAAAAATATTGTTGCTTTGGCATGTGGAATATCTGATGGTTTGAAAAAAGTTACAGAAAAAGGCGGAGATAATCTAAAAGCAGCGATTTTTGCAAGAGGTTTTTCTGAAGGATGTTTATTACTTTCGGAAATGGGAGCAAAGCCATCAACAGCATTTGGGCCGGCTGGAATTGGAGACCTTTACGTAACTGCTGCATCCCCTTATGGACGTAATAGGACATTAGGAGAAAAATTAGGAACTGGGCTTAATCTTGAAAAAGCTAGAGCTGAAATGCATATGGTATCTGAGGGAGTAAATGCGACATATATTTTCCATCAGAAATTAGCTGAAAAGGGAATTGACAATCATTTCATTTCAACACTAAAATCACTATTAGATGATGAAATAGATGCTGAGTCATGTTTAACTAAATTATTAAGTTGATTAACAAGATTTAACCATATGCACTCGTTGGGATGTATGAAACAGATGGCATTAAGTGACCTAACTAAACTAGAATCAAAGTTATATATTTGGCTTTGTAAA
Source organism: Methanobacteriota archaeon (assembly GCA_949514915.1). Classification (GTDB taxonomy): domain Archaea; phylum Thermoplasmatota; class Poseidoniia; order Poseidoniales; family Poseidoniaceae; genus MGIIa-I. Next base: position 20,136 of record CATFLP010000128.1, read on the forward strand.
TCTGATTTTGAAAATGTCCCTTGGTCTACTTCAAAAGCAGCAAAAGCATTTAATGTCAAACAAGATGAAATTTATGATGCATTATCAGCATTAACAAGAAAAATACCTAATGATATCCAAATTTATTATGAAAATGGCTCAATTAGAATTTCTGCTGATGAACAGTAATTATATTTCTAATGAAAATTGTGGAGTTTAACATGGGGAGTGGCCATTTTAGTTTTGAGGCAGAGGAAGAATACCTCGAAGCACTATACGAATTTTGGGAAAAAGATGACCAAGCACCTGTTAGAACTAAGGATTTAGCAAAATCTCTACATATCAAAGATGCTTCAGTAACTGGTATGATTCAAAAATTATCTGAAAAGAAATTAGTTTCATACGAGAAATATAAAGGTGTCAAATTAACAAAAGCAGGACTCAAAATTGGTAGGCAAATGAAAAGAAGGCACCGATTATTAGAATGTTTGTTAATTGACATTATGGGTTTCAAAGGTGATGCTCACGAAGCTGCTTGTAGAATGGAGCACGCAATAAATGATGAATTAGAAATTGCATTATCTGAATTATTAGGGAATCCTGAAACAGATCCTAGTGGATGCCCTATTCCTCCTGCAGAGGATGATTTAGAAAGAAATAAGATAAATCATCATGGTGATGTTGTCGTCTTAAATTCAATGGAAAATGGTCAAAGTGGAGAGATTTGTGCTATTTTTACAGAAACAGACTCTTCGGAAGAAATAAAAAAGATGGGGCTTGAAACAGGGATGCAAGTTGAAAAAAATAATGATAAATATAATATCGGAAATAATGGCTCGATTGAATTTAATTCATTTTTCGGAAATAAAATCCTCATCAAGATAAATTCTTAAATTCTAACCATTCGAGTATTATTTCTTCTGCCCAAGGGTCATTATTACTGGATGTGCCCATTTGTGTTACTGTAATAGCCCATAATTCTCCCCCCCAATCAACCTTATACGCTGTAATTAATTCTCCAACTACTGTGTCTTCAAATGGAAAATCAGTAATAATTTTTCTTTTACTAACTGTGAGTGTAATATCAATAGAACCTTCAGAATTACGATAATTGTGATTTGGTTCTGAATCTATTTTTTCAAGTCTAAAATTATCAGGATCTAAACCTAAACGTATTGCTGTTTCCTCTAATCTAGACTCGTCAATATGTAATGTTTCAACAAGCCAAGATGTAGAAGTACCAACTTTCCAAGGACAAAATGTTGCTGGGATTCTTTGATGTAAGATTGTAACAACAACAGGAGAATCTAAATCTCTGTCTAACAACCAAACATTTTGTGAAGATGCCGGCCAATATGACACTCTAGAATCATCTACAATAATTGGTTCTTCCCATCCAGTAGGACTTCCTGGATTTGATACAGGAATTAATGCACAAATTAAAATTAACAAAAACCAAACTGCAATAAAAATTGATCTAGGTTTACGCTGAGATTTCCAACTCTCTCTTTGTTCTTTATTTACTAATTGTGGGAAAATAATCCCAAAAACAATTAATATTCCATGAAAAGGTATTACCCATAATAAGATATGCAATATAATCACTACATCAAAAAGTAATTTTCCAAGCTTATTTCTCAATTCTTGAATTCGCTCGGAAAAATTCTTTTTTTTCTCTGTAAAAATAAAGAAGACAATTAGAAGAGTAAGGCATATTGGAACTCCCCAAGCAACGAAACTTAACATCTGACTAACCTCTGGAAACAATTCTATGGGAAAAGGGCTTGTGATAATTAGAACAATAAGAGGGGTTTTCATGTATTATTCTTTCACGCCGTTTAATGGCAAAGGCCTTACTTGAACTAAACGAGGTAGATTACCATCATAAAATCCTCTTACCTAAGGTTTTTAATCCACTTAACAGGGTTAAAGGTTTAGGAATTGAAAAAATTTCATTAAGTCTAATCTCTGGAAATATTATTGGATTAGTAGGGCCAAATGGAGCAGGAAAAACTACTTTGATGAAATTACTAGCAGGGCTTTTAATTCCAGACGATGGTGAAATAATTTTCAATGGTAAAAAATTAGAAAATAAACAACGCCCAAATTGGTCAAAGAAAATGATAGGAATGATGCCTGAAAATATTCATTGGTATGGTACATCAACACCATTTAAAGTAATTGAAAGATTATTTACAATTAGAAATATGAAAAATAATAATATTGAAAAATTTCTTGATTTTGTGGGTTTAGGTATCAAAGCTCATGATTCATTAGATTCTTTATCTCAAGGTATGCATCAAAGATTATCACTTGCTTGTGCTTTGATTGGAAGTCCTGAAATTCTTCTTTTAGATGAACCAATGAATGGATTGGATCCTGTTGCAAGAGAAGCGTTTGCAGGGGTTTTGAAAAATTTGGCTAAACAAGGTAAAGCAATACTAATTTCAAGTCATCAACTTGCAGAATTAGAACGAATGGTTGATTCAGTAATTTTAATGCATAATGGAGAAATTATTGAAAAAGGAAACCTTGAAAATATTCGTAAAAAATATGGAATTCATAATGACTTGGTTTTGAAATTTCCAAAAGAAATTAAAAATTTAGAAAATATATTATCAAAGGCAAATTTTGAAAATTTAAATTATAAAATATTCAAAACAGACGATGACTTTACAATAAAAATTAATTCACCAAAAGGAGGATGGGACAACAAAACTAAACAAGAAATATTACAATGTTTTATCTCAAATGATATTATTCCATTTGATTTTACATCTCAAAAAATTGAACTTGTAGAAATTTTGTCTGCAGTTACTGGTTTAGATGTTGATAAAGTTGGGATGTCTTTACGCGAAAAAGGTGATAATAATGAATAATAAAATAGAATCTCTCAAATTGTTATTTAAATTATCAAAAATGGAGATTAAAAACAATTTTTTAACTCTCAGGATGATGGTCTTATTTCCAATTTTAATGTTATTTATTGGTGGATCAAGTTGGGGTTTTGCAGATAGAAATACACAATTACCAGCAGATGTTTCAGCAAATACGCCCTTTGAAGTTTTATTTTTATCAAGTGTTTTTGTTCTCTTTTCTGCTACTTTAGGAGTAGTATTAATTGGATTTGATGGAATTAGTAGAAAGAAAAATTCAGGGTTATTGGCTATTGAATTTTGCCAACCAACAAGTCGTACCATTCTTGGACTTTCTCAATTATTAGGAGTTTGGTTAACTGTTGCACTTCCAACAATAATTATTTCATTAATTTCTATATTACTAATTTACAAACAAATGGGCGCATTTCCAAGTATAGGTGATCTAATATTATTCCTTTTAGCCACTTCGCTAGTTTTACTATGGTATGCATCTATTCAATTACTTGTTTCTAGTGTTGCTAAAGATGTTGGATCAGCAGTAACTTTAGGTGTTGGGGCATGGTTATTATTCACAATGATTTGGTTACTAATTACTACTGTTTTAGCGACAATTCTTGGAGTTGATGCTACTAATATGGATAATGAACAATTCGCCTCGTTTAGTTCAAAAGTTGATATGTTTTCTCCAAATGGGTTATACCAATTATTATTAGAAGCTAAATTAGATAATGTTTCTAGAAAATTACCTATTTGGCAATTAAGTATTGCAACAATTTTTTGGACATTTATTCCTTCTTATTTCTTCATATGGAGATTCAAGAAATTGCATGCATAAGCCAATTTTCGCCTATTTGGACCAAGACTATTATGAAAGGGCAGTAAAGTCCACAAGACATGGCAATGAATACTAAATTGACATTGTATCGTTGGATGCCACTAATTTTAGTTGGTATTATGATACTTTCTAGTGTTTCACCGATTAGTGAAAATACTAGTGAATTAGACAATGAAAAAATTATTGAAAACGCGGATGCAAGACAAACTCCTGAAGAGGAATTAGTAGCTGAATGTGAAGGTATTACTTTTGAAGATATGTTTGTTTACACACATGCAATATTTGATGTGACAATTAATGATGATTGGAAAAGTGCAGATGTATGGGGAATTGGATGGACTAATGGTTCAGAAGCTACAGAAGTAAGAAAAGACATTGATGAATTAATGTCTCAAATTCCAGGGAATGACGCTTCAAACCCATTAACACCTAATGCTCAAGGAAATGATGGAAAATTATCTACTGATGAAAGAGATGCTCTTGAAGATGTTGGATCAGCATGTGTTGAAAAAACTAAAGTTCGTTTTGGATTAAATGATATATTGCACAGAGGAGATGGTGAATGGAACAATATGTCCTGGGTAGGGGATACACTACTACTTTCTGATCAGGAAATTAATTGTGTTTTAGAAGCTGGTGGAGTAAATATTGACCATTGCCCAATAACAATAGTTGAAGAAGAGGATCCTACTTATGAGGATGGTTGTGATAACAAAGGAGATAGTGATTGTCAATGGGTAGATGTATCTAGCGAAAGAAATTTTGTGCTTTGGGTTCATGGGACCACAACATTCGACAAAATAGACTATAATTCATTCACATTAGGAGTTAATTCAACAAATATTAGTTCTGCGGATCTGAAAGTAACTATGCCAACAACTAATTCTCCAATTAGGATTGGAGATATTGAATCTCAATTAGATTGTGATAGTGAATGGGATGATGAAGGTGTTACTTACACTGCTGATTGTACAAGTGTTACTGATAACAATAAACAAATTACTACAAGAATGGTAAATGGGGGCAATAATCTCCAATTTGAAACTAGTTTTGGATATGATTTTTCCAATTGGCCTGCAACTGAGCATCATTTCTTTGATTTTACTACGGAGGAGCCTGAAAATAATGATCCTCCTGAATGGACCGAACAAGCTCCTGCAAGTGGTATGATTCCAATAATGGTGGATGAAGAACAAATAATTATTACAGGCGAACAAATTTCTTCTTGGTATTATGATGATTATAGTCCTGCACAAATGGATTGTTTTGATGAAGATGGTCTTGAATTAAATCAAGATGATGAGGGAAATATGCTATGGGGGCCTGGATTTACTGGTGCTATTGCTTGTAATCTAGTAGATGGAAGTGAACAAGTAAGTTCGACGATAAATTTCGAAATTAGTATTGCATTGTCTTTGAGTGCTTCTGTAACAGAAATATCTGGGGATTCAGTAGAAATTACAGTAACTCCTAATGTAGATAGTATATGTTATGTTTTAGAACCTATGCAAGGTGAAGTAATTATTGAATCGGAAAGTGATGATGATGAATATTGTAGCCGTATTTCTACTGGAACTGATACAATTACATTAGATGGATTGGAATCATTAAAGCCTGGTTCTGTAATGATAAAAATTAGATTATTTGGAGGGGATGTAGCAGTAGGGAACCATTTTGAAATCGATTTAGGACTGACAATCCCAAGTACTCCTCCTATTGTTCAAATTACTGATTATAATTGGTTAGATCAAGACGGAGATGGTATCGTTGACACATACGTATTGTCTGGCCAATTTAGTGATCCTGATGGAGAAGAAGTCGCTCTTTCAATAACAATGAATGGTGCTGCTGCAGGTACAATAGAAGTAAATGGTGCTGAATGGACTTCAGCAGGAATTCCTTTCTATGACTATGATGCTGGTGATTATACAATTGTTATTCAAGGATGTGACTCATCTGGTGCTTGTGTTTCGGTTGAAAAGATTGTACCTAACCTTTACTGGGTTGAAGATATTATTGATGATGTAGCACTACCAGAACCTGCACCTGATGAAGCAATGCCAGCACCAGGAATTGGTATTTTATTAGCAGGAATTGCTATTGCCCTATTTGCATCAAGAAAACGGCAATTATAGATTAATTAAAGGGTGAGCACTATGTTTCGTGGAGATGTTGTGCGGCCAAGTCATGAAGGTGGTTTGTTAATCTCATTTACTGGTTCTTCACCTGCTCTTGGATCTACTATTGAAACAGAAAGTGGAATTCGCCTAGGAAAAGTGGATACTGTTTTGGGATCAATTCACAACCCTTGGGTTCATATTTATCCAATTTCAAAAGGATTAGATATTGTTGATGTTCTTGGACAAAGTACTATTATTTCTAGTAAAAAGAATTCTCAAAAAAGTAAACCACGTAGAGATGATAGAAAACAGAATTTTTCAAGAAATAATTTAAGAAACGAAAAGAAAAATTTCAATTACAACGATTGGATTTGTCCAAAATGTGGTAATGATAACTTTTCATGGAGAGAAAGATGTAACAAATGTGATACTCCAAAAGAAGGTGGAAGAAGCACTAGTAGACCTAGAAGAGATAGTGGAAGGTCTGAAAGAAAAAGAGAATGGGGAAGAAGTAGAACTCAATCTGATAGAAAAGGAAGAGATGGTGGAAATTCCGAAAGAAAAAGAGAATGGGGAAGAAGTAGAACTCAATCTGATAGAAAAGGAAGAGATAGTGGAAGGTCTGAAAGAAAAAGAGAATGGGGAAGAAGTAGAACTCAATCTGATAGAAAAGGAAGAGATGGTGGAAATTC
>CATFLP010000129.1 GCA_949514915.1 Methanobacteriota archaeon
CTAATTCAGTAACTCCTTCACAACCTAAAGCGCCAATTGAATCAAACATTTGCAACTGAACATCTGCTGCAATACTCATTTGTTCAAGTTCCCAAGGAGATTTTTTCTCTCTAATTTGATGAATTATTTCATTACAATCTTTTAATTCACCACTAAGATCTGATAAGGATTTTTTGAATTTTGTTCCAAAGGAATGAGGTATACTAGATAATTGCATTGATGGTATTTTAGTTACTCCTCTAGATATTAAGTCTTCAGAAAATTGTGCTAGCCTTGGAAATTTTACAACTTCATGAATGGAGTTGTCGCCTCCTGCTTCATATTCTGCTCTTTTCAAACTCCTTCTAACAAATTGTACAGCAGATGATTCTTTACTTTCTGCAGGAATAAACATGGCACCATTCTGTCTTCCTCCACAGAAATAATACAAATCCACTGGGTTGTGTAAAAGAGCACCCTCTAACCCCTTTGAATCAAGTGCTTTTGCAAACATTAATTGCCGATTTTTTAATTCTGATACTGGCACTCTCCAATCCTCGCCTTCGGGTCCACAAAGGTCCGATTCGCTCCAGCCCATGGGGGGTCCTAAGAGGAGGAATTGAAAAGGGTTTGATGTCTGTGACATCATATATGGGGCGTGATGTGCGTGTTACTGTATTGGGAGTTTCACAAGATGGTGGCTTTCCTCAAGCAGGATGTGGAGCAGATTGTTGTAAATCTGCTAGAGAAAATCCATCATTAAGGAAACATCCTGTATCATTAGGCATTGTAGGTGCAGATTCATCCACACATCTAATAGAAGCAACTAGAGATTTAGCATGGCAATTAAATTTATGGTATTCAGTTGATCCTGTAGAAAAACCATTAGATTCATTGTGGATTACACATTCTCATCATGGACATATTGATGGATTAGGGCTCTTTGGTCGAGAAGTAATTAATGCAAATAATTTACAAGTTAATTGTAGTAAAAGTTTATCAAAATTAATTAAAAACACCCCAAATTGGAATTTACTTGTTAAATTAAAAAATATTTATCTTAATGTATTTGAAGATCAAAAATCATATATTCCAACCCCAAATTGTGGGTTCTCAATTAAACCTATTCAAGTACCCCATAGAGCTGAATTATCCGATATGCATGCTTTTTTAATTAAAGGTCCAAATAAAAATTTATTATTTTTACCTGATCATGATTCTTGGGAAAGTACCCTTAAACATGTAAATAAAACAGAAATTTTAGAATGGTTTTATGATGAAAATATTGACATTGCATTAATTGATGGGACTTTTTGGTCTTCAAATGAATTAAAGCAAAGAAATCAAAGTATAGTTGTTCATCCACCTGTTAATGAAACATTGAAACTTATTGGTGAAAAAAAGGAAGGGATGCCAGAAATTAAATTCACACACCTAAATCACACAAACCCTCTAAATCATGAAGATAGTGAAGAATATTTAATCCTAAAGAACATGGGTTGGAGTGTCTCTAAAGAAGGTGAAATATTTACACTTTAATATTCAATATTAAACATTTCACATACTAAATCAATCTTATCTACTGTAAATGCTATTTCAGCAGTTGATTCTTCCATGTGCATAATATAAAATGAATTTAAATTAATTCCTGCATCTGCTATTTTTCTTGTAAATTCAGCAAGTGCTCCTGGCCTATGTTCAAGAGTGTAAAGTAATAATTCATTC
>CATFLP010000130.1 GCA_949514915.1 Methanobacteriota archaeon
GGTTGCTGTTGTACAGGTTGCTGTTGTACAGGTTGTTGTTGTGCAGGTTGTTGTTGTGCAGGTTGTTGTGCAACTTGACCAGGAGTATTATTCCATAATTCAGATTCTTGCTCTTTTTGAATTCCCCAAGTACCTTCAAATTGCCAATTTTCCCCTTTAGGTTTTCTTCCACGGACAATAAGTACAACTACAATCAATATGGCTAATATTAAAGCCAAACTTATCATTACTTCTGAACCAATATTTTGTAAGAAATTAGTACTAGATCCATCATTTGATCCATCAGCTCCAGTACCATAAGGATTCACATGGCTTACTTGAACTAAATGCCGATGAGTAATTTCATCTGCTGCAGAAATTCCGATATACCAATCTGAAAATTTATCAATGTCATTTCCTTCAAATTTATTCATAATATAAATTTCATCAGAAATTTCAACTTCTGCAATTAATACCGCATCATCTGTATTTTCCCAATTTTGATTTGAAGCATAGATTTCAAGATGTGTTAATTCTGAATTAGATAGAGCATTCCATTCTATTTGTATTGCATTACCATCAAGAATCCAATTTGCACGGACATTTTCAACATCTGGAAGATATGCCCCTGGATCATCATCTCGATTATCTTTTGAAACTGCAGAACTAATTTCCAAACCTTCTGTTATTGAATTTCCTGCGGAATCAATTGGAATTACACTGACATAAACTTCCATTTCAGCAATAATTGGCGTTCCATCAGACAAACTATCAATTTTAAGAGGGAGTTCAGGACTTCTTCCTGTAAATAGCACAGGGTCTAATGGTCCTCCAAATCCAACAGATGAAAAGGAATCAGTAGATGCATAAATTGCATATTGCTCAACATCACTTTCAGGACTCTTTTCAAATTCAATTCCTATTGCGGTTCCGTCATCTTCTGGCCAATCTATTGCATTTAAATTTGTGATTTTTGCTGGAGGGACTTTATCATCTAAATTATTAATTGGAAATACATCAACTTCTAATAATTCATTAAGCCATACATTTCCTTTAATATCATGAACAGTAACAGCAACATATAGCATTTCATTTGCTACAATCTCATTTTGTTTAGCATTATTATCTATTAAATTAGAATTCTCACCATATCTAGCATTGTTAATTTTAATTTCGATAATATCATCTGAAGAGCCAATGAATTGTTGATTAAATCTTGTACATCCACAGTTCATTTCATCGTCACCAATTACATTCCATAATTCTTCTAAATTATTTATTGGTTGATTGTTTGCCCATATCACATAATAAGCGAAATCATCTGCTTGCGTTGGTTCCCAAGCAACTCTTATTGCAGAACCGTCATCATTAGGCTCATCCCATGATTCAAGGTAACTGATTCTATCTGGCGGTAAAGCACCAACATCGAGTTGTTTGTATGGTTCTGCTGAAACAATATCTACATTCATTAGGTCTTCATTTAACCAAGTATCTGAAGCAACTACAGCGAAATAATACTTTTTACCATCAATTAATGATGCACCATTAATTGATGAAATAATTACATTATCTTTAGAACAATCAGTTAGGATTGCTGCCACACCAAATGTTGTTGCAGTTACAGGTTCTTCTACCACAATGTTTTGGCCAGAATTTGGATCAATATCCCAACCTAGCCAATCTTCAGCATCTAAAGCATAAATTGTTGTTAATCCACAATCTTCAGCTATTGAAGGAACCCACTCTACAGTAATTCTTCCTCCTTCATCATCTGGGGTATCAAATGCATTAACTCCAAGTATTTTGGGAGGCGGAACTCCATCATTAATACCGCCAGTGGGGATTGCAGGACCAATGACTAATGCATTCATCAAATCCTCTTGTCCTGCATCATCTACACAAGTTAATGCAAGCCAATATGCTTGCCCTGCCTCTAACTCTAATATTGTAGAATTCCCTTTATCGTCATCAATATCTACATATTCTGTAGAAGCAACAGCATTTGTAATTGCTTGGGAATAAATGTATATTCTCGTATGTGAGATATCCAATGCTCCACATCTTGTCCATTCTACAAATAATTCACCATCTTCAGCATCAGGATCACTATTTGGTTCAGCAAATCCAGAAATTGGAGGTGCAGGAACATCATCATCTGTAATTACAGGACCAAATAAATTGGAAGGAGAGCCAATAGACCCATCTGAATAAGTAACAGTTACTACTCCATAATATTCCTCACCATCTATTAATGAATTAGCAGAATTACTAATTCCTCCACTAGTTCCAACATCTAATTTTGTTATACCCCATACTGATGAAGTAGCATCAGGTTCTGGATTATTAGAAAGATAACTTTCAACATCTGTTGCTTCACCAGAATCTAAAATATATAATGAATATGATTTAAAGTCAGGATCTGGACTTACAGTCCATTCTGCTGTTAAAACTCCTCCTCCGTCATCATCCCTATCTTCAAGATTAATTATTTCCACAGGAGATTGAACTCTTTCCCAATCATAAGTTAATCTAACTTTAATTGACCCATTCAAAGTCGTTTTTAATCTTAATTCGATATCCATACCATTAACACTCATTGTTGCTAAATCTAACACTTTTTGTAATTCTGTACCAATTTCTGGATTTGTTTCAGCTAAATCCCATTCTCCTCTATATTTCATATCTATTGAACGTATCCAAGTTGGCGAATTTTCTACAGTACTTGATAATACAAGTGGTAAATCAGAATATGGCATAGTACCTTCTTCAAATGGCTCTATACCAGATTCATCTACAAATATCGGACTTAATGCAGATGATGCTAAAATTAGTTGATTTCCAGGATGTGTCTGATTTGAAATATCTAGATTCAACCCAGCAATAGTTAGTGACAATGGATCAGCATACCTCACAATAAGTTGGTCCATTGGAGCATAGTTTGGTAATTTCCAACCATACATTCCAGAGTCTCCCACTACAAATAATCCATTTGGACCTAAAGATAATTCAAACAAATCAAGAGGTTCATTATCTTCGTTATCAAGCAGCCAAGTATTTCTTACTGAATGTGTAATTCCTTGAGCATCAATACGTACTAAATCACCATCTAATAGAACAAATAAATCATTACCATCACTTACCATTTCAAGTGCTGGCCAATTACCCATTTGCCAAGTTGAAGCCCCATCTTCAAATTGATTATTAGCTAAATTATAATGAACAATAGGTTCTTGATCAGTAGCAATATGAACGCCCCAAGAATCTGCAGAAAGTGCCGTGATCGTATTACTTGGGATTTGATCAAGTTTGTATATCAAGTCTACATTATTTGTAGTTAGATTAAATGCACTTGCACCAGGTCTTGTAGGTCCAGCACCATTATGTGAAAGGAATATTTTACCATTATCTTCCCACATATCATTTACTCTATTTCCAATTAGACCATTTAATCGATCTATTGTTGGCATGTATGATTCTGTGACAGGATCATATCTTACAACCCCTACAGGAGTTGCCATCCAAATTTCACCAGAAGAATGTACATACATTTTGTCAATTATTGGGCTAGGTAATCCATTAGCTACGCTTAGTGATTCTTCCCATTGAGAATTTGTATCATTCCATACTCCAACACCATTTACGGTAGCAAACCAAGTTTTTCCTTGATGTTTAATTGCATCTAAAACATAATTGCTAGGAAGGCCAGGTAATAATTCTCCATTTTCCCATTGTAATGTATTGGTATTTAGAACATTGACCCCAGGAACATTTGCCCCAGCACCAGTCAAACCAATTGCCAATGAATTATTTTCAAGGGACAACCCATCCATATCAGGAGATAAACTTGCAGAGATTCTAGAAAAATTATTATTTGTAAGGTCTAATTTCCATAATCCTTGCCCTTGAGTAGTAATCCAAATATTACTTGAACCAGGTATATTTCCATCTACTAGCAAGATATCTTTGATAGTGTCAAAACCAAATGACCAACCACGTGTCCAAGTTACATCTCCATTAGAACCATATTCTCCTTCTAATATTGAACTACCTAAATCACCAAATCTGTCATTCGCAGTAACAATATACAAGTTGTTTGCATTTCCTGCAAATTCTTCAATATTCCCATTTAGGAAATCAGATTGACTATCAAAATATCCTTTGCTCAATTGGCCATTGGTATCTAACCAATCAATACTACTGTAACCTTGGTCGCCTCCAGGCCTACCAATAATAAACCCACTTCCAAATGGAGCATTACTAACGTAATTTACAGAGGATGTTTCAAGAGTTTTGTCTAAAACAGTGCCCGTGTAAACAAGATTTCCACTAGCTTCAATAACAGACATTCCTCCATTTCCATCATCTTCATATGAGTGTCCAATAACTAACATTCCTCCACCCCAATCCATAGAATCCCACCATACAGCCTCTTCTGAAATCCCATCAGAACTACCTAGTACTGTTAACCAATTTCCAGATGAATAATCATATCTTGAAGTGCCATGACCTTCGTCTTGGTATCCGATATAGACGACTTCTTGATCATCACAAGCTAAAGCAACAGCATCATCATCCTCTAGACCGTTATTATTTTCCCATAAATTTGTGGTTTCCCAGGAGTCTGTAACTGTATTAAAGCGGCCTACTCCGCCTCCTCCTCCGAAATTACCTTGCCATCTTACAGCAAAGTGCATGTAATCATTACATCTTTCCATTGACCATATATCTCCGCTAGGTAGACCTTGAGTATTTGCAGTTTCCCATACTCCATGATCATTACCATCTATTATTCCGTCACCATTATCATCATTACCAGTCATTCTTTGTAAAGTAGGTGATGAACTCCACCATTGCCCTCCTGTGGTTCCAGAAGAATACCAAAGGTCAGTACCATCTACATACATTTCAACAATTTCTTCATCATCATTACTACTGGGGTGTAATCCTTCATTATCGATAGTCCAAGTATCTAACCATGTTTCAGTAAGAGGATCGTATCTAGCAATTCCTGCTTGTGTTGCAAATAATATTTCACCATTATATTGTACAATTTCTCTAATTGGTCCATCTAATGAATCTGGCCAACTGTTCAGTAAATTTCCACCACTATCTAATTCTTTAACACTATCTCCGTATGTTACATATAATCTATTACCAAGATAAACAGCAAGTGCCCTACCAATTTCTTGCCCTGGTTCGATATCTTCATCCCAACTATCTGTAGTTAGATTATATCGCATAATGTGTCCTTCATCATAATCAGCCCACCATCTTGTTTCAGCTTCACTTGCACCAATGTGTAGTATATTTTCAACAATATCTGCACCATGAATGTAAACATCTTCTCCAAATTCAGAACTAGGGTCTATTGCTCCATTAGCAACACTAGCATATCCAGTTCCTCCACTTGGAGTAACAACTGTTGTAGTCAAATCTATTCTTCCAATATTATCGCCATCACTACTTATTTCTGGTATGAAATAGAGAACATTATTCAATACAATTAATTTTTGTGGAGGCAATTCTTCAAGTCCTTCAGTGCCATATTCAACACTACCAATTATTGAACCAGTAGCCAAGTCAATTTGTGTCAAGTCAAAATTGTCATCTCCTCCAACCCATAGTTTATCTGAACCTGGACTCAGTTCTAAAGCAAGAGCAGTAACTTCATTGTTAGGGATCATATTATTTGCGGAATTCCAACTAGACAACCAAGAATCTGTATTTGTGTCATAACGTAAAATTCCATCTCCTCTAAGTCCAAGATATACAATTCCATTATGTAGAACAACAGGATTGTCACTTGACGAACTATCAGCACTCCACTCTTCAATTACATTATATGAATTTGTGTCAAATAATGCAGCACCATTTAGTGTAGTAACCATTAATTCATTAGGACCAACGAATCTTACAGATACATAATCTTGCCAACCAGTAGGTCCATCTGATGGAAGCCCATTGTCTTCGTCCCAACAATTTTGACTATCTCCGCCATTTAGCGTTTGTCTATTCCATCGGCAAATCTCGTTACTTGCCATAGCAGCCCAAATATATGTTGAATCGCTATCTAATCCATAATACCTATGACTCCACCATTGACCCTCGTGATCTAAATCGTTAAATCTTTGGCCATTAAATCTAGTAGCTCCATCTTCAGTACCTATCCATACCCACCCATCAACATCGATGTGTAAAGATACAACAGTGTCAGAAGGTAAATCTCCTCCCTGGCCGCCATCCCAAACTTCCAAAACTTCTCCTGTAATTTCATCAAAAATGGTTACACCATAATTAGGAATTCCAAGGTAAATCATCCCATTTCCAACTGCAACAGGAACATCATTTAATTCATCTAGTCCAGTGGATCTCCATGGAGATAGTAAAGTTCCAGTATCAATTTCCACTCGTTGCACTCCTTCATTAAGAGTTCCTAGATATGCAACCCCATCTAAAGTCACTAGGTCTGTAAATGGGCCGAAATCATATTCATATTTTTGAGCATTATTTGTTACTAAATTTAGAATTGAAATGCCATTAGGGTGCGATACTACGAGATAACCAGTATCGTCGTAAGAAATATCAATTATTGTTTCATCAGTCAAATCAGCAGAGCTCCAAAATCTTGTTAGATTACCCATATGATCTAATTCTTGAATACTTGCAGAGTCTCTTGTTGCAACATACATAAATGTTCCATCAGTAGTCATTGCAGCAACATCCCCTCCCAAATTTGTTATTGGGGTCGTCCATTTCCACATTGAAGAATCAAAAACATCAATAATTTCGCCAGAAGAAACAAAAATCTTACTTCCAATTTGAATTACTGAGTTCATATTTGTTCCGCTTGGTGAACTAACCAAATCCATTTTATGTGAATAAAGGCCTGAAACCATAGGATCTAGTACACTCATTACTCCACTACCATCATTTAATAACGCAATTGATGTTGAAGGAGAACGTAAACCATTTGAAGGCCAAGGAACAATATTTTTACCACTTCTAGCGATATTTAAATCAGAAATTAAATTATATTCATTTGTCATTACTCCAATAGAAGTATCATGCTGATGTAAATCATCTTCTAGTAAAATAAAAATATTATTATCTAATAATACTAAGTCAATTACATTATTGTCGTTTAACCAATTAGAATCAGTCCAAGCACTAATCCAAGCATTTTGTGCATAATTCCATCGAAGAACTCCATTATCTGTTGTAGCGACATAAATAACATCTCCTGATATAATCATTTCATGAATATTATTAGTTGGGCCTTCCAACAAACTAAGAACAGAATTACTTGATGTATCCCATCTTGCAATTCCTCCATTTTCAATTGCAACATACATTATTCCATTAACAGATTCAATATCTTTCGGCATTCCCTCTGGCCAATCTGAATTTCCTGATGTTTGTTCCATATTCCAACTATTTCCTATGCTATTTAATCTGAATAGTCCTCTTTCTGAAATCCCATAAATATCATTGGATGATGCAAATGAATGTAAAAATCCTTGAGCAGATTCACCAGCAATTACAGGTTCATCAGGCAATTCGCTAATCAAAAATCCATCTTGTAGTGAATAAACATTTATTTTTCCATCATAAGTAACCATTAATCTTTGACCTAAAGAATCAACGAAAATGTCAGAAATTTCGGAACCAGATTCAAAATCTCGGAGATGAATAATTTTTGGCTCTATTGAATCATCTAATTGTAAAATAACTTCATTAATAGCAACATATAATCTTCCATCATTAGGGTCTAAATCCCAATCAGTTATTGATAAATCAATTGGAGATAATGAAACAGCAGGATCAACAGGACTTAGAGCTTCTAGTACTAAATCTGTAATTTCAGAACCTGATGGAATCTTATACATTGCACCTAAATCACTATTTGGTTGCATCCTATCATTATGAATTTCACCGTTAATGAAACCTTCTTGGTAACCAAAGCCGCCATTTGCACTCCAATCAAAAAATGAGTATTGAGTATTTGGAGAATATAGTTCAGGGTTCATTGCATAAATTCCATTACTGCCGTCAACACCTACTTCTAAACTAACATTTGAAACCATTGCCCCCGGAGCGAAATTCAACTCCCAATTTGCATAACCTGGTTGATTATTTAGTGGAGAAGCCCCTTCGGTTTGAAGTGTAACCCACCCAGTATCTTCAGAACCAGATAGTCCCCAAGTACTATTGTTAGAATTCAAACTATCATGGCCTGGATGGCCGAGATGCGCACTAGATGTTGTTAGCATTGGAAACATGCTAGAAAACATCATCATCATAACAAAAAACATGGCTTTAAAATGTAGAGACCTAGTATTCACAGTCTTAATCATAGTTACGCGTAAATTGAATCATTTATGAAAGGCATGGTGACTTGCCTCAAATTCTTTATAAAGAAATATAAGAAATTTTTTATTTTCCGGTGAATTAAAAATTATATTTGAATCGATAAATAAACAATAATAATACACAAAGCAATTAGAATCAGTTAGTTTTGAGTTACATGTTTGGGCATGAAATCAACAAAATCGGAAGATGAAAGTTTACGTAAGCGAGCTTTAGAATATCATGCAGAAAAACCAAGAGGAAAAATAAAAATTGTTCCTACAAAACCACATTCTACGGCTAGAGAATTATCATTAGCTTATTCACCAGGAGTAGCATTCCCGTGTTTAGAAATAGCAAAAAACCCTGAAGATTCATATCTTTATACTTCAAAGGGAAATTTAGTTGCTGTAATTTCCAATGGTTCTGCTGTATTAGGTTTAGGAAATATCGGTGCATTAGCTTCAAAACCAGTAATGGAAGGAAAAGGGCTATTATTCAAAACGTTTGCAGATATTGATGTTTTTGATATTGAGGTAGATGCATCAGATCCCGAGGAGTTTATCAAAACGGTATGTAATATTGCACCTACTTTTGGAGGAATTAATTTAGAAGATATTAAAGCACCAGAATGTTTTGAAATTGAAAAAAGAATTAGTGAACAAACATCAATTCCAGTAATGCACGATGATCAACATGGCACTGCAATTATTACAGGAGCAGCATTAATTAATGCAGCAGAACTTCAACAAAAAAGAATTACAGATTTAAAGATTGTAATTGCAGGTGCTGGTGCAAGTGCAATAGCCTGTGCAAACCATTATGTGGCAATTGGAGTGAATCCACTAAATATTATAATGTGTGATTCTAAAGGAATATTAACAAAATCAAGATTACAACTTGGAGAATTAAATCAGTACAAGGCTCCTTATGCTAGAGACTTGTATGATGGAGATCTTGCATCAGCAATGGTTGGTGCAGACTTATTTCTTGGGTTATCAAAAGGAGGGGTCGTAAGTAAAGAAATGGTGATGAGCATGGCTGAAAAACCAATTATTTTTGCATTAGCTAATCCAACTCCAGAAATAATGCCTGATGAAATAAAATCAGTACGGGACGATGCAATTATTGCAACAGGGCGTTCCGATTTCCCAAATCAAGTAAACAATGTATTGGGTTTTCCATATATTTTTAGAGGAGCTTTAGATGTGAGAGCAACAGATATTACTCAAGGAATGAAAATGGCAGCAACAGAAGCACTTGCGGCTTTAGCTAAAGAACCAGTTCCCGAAGAGGTACAACTTGCATATGGAGGCGATACCTTGACTTTTGGAAAAGAATATATTATTCCAAAGCCCTTTGATCGTAGAGTGTTGATTTGGGAAGCTTCAGCGGTGGCACAGGCTGCTGTAGATGAGGGGGTATCGGGCATAAGCCCAGGAATATTTGATTATCAATATTATAGAGACAGCCTTGAATCAAGGCTTGGATTAACACATAATGTAATGAGGGGAGTAATTAACGAAGTTAGAGGTAAGAAACAAAAAATTGTATTTCAAGAGGGAGAAAATCCTAAAGTTTTAATGGCAGTTTCAGAATGCATTAGAGAAGATATTTGTGTTCCAGTATTGTTAGGAGATTTTGAACAAATAGAACAAGCAAAAAGAGACTTAACATTAAGTTTTGATTGCGAGATAATAGATCCTAAAACGTGTGAAAATAGATTAGGAAAATATTCAGAATATTTATTTGAAAAAAGAAGCCGAAAAGGAGTAACTCTTGCCGATGCTCAAAGATTATTGAAAAGTAGGCCATATTATGGATCAGTTATGGTTGCTTGCGGAAATGCAGACGGGCTATTAGGTGGATTGGATAGGAATTATCCAGATGTACTAAAACCAGCAATACAAGTAATCGGTAGAGATGAATCAGCACATTGTTTGGTAGGATGTTATATGATGTCCGTGAAAGGAAAATTAATGTTTTTAGCAGATGCAACAGTGAATGTATATCCAGATTCCAGAACATTAGCTGAAATAGCAGTTCAAACAGCAGTAATTGCTAGAAGATTTGGAGTAACTCCAAGAATTGCAATGCTATCATTTTCTAATTTTGGCTCAAGTCCAAAACAACGTACTGAAAGATTAGAGGAAGCAATATCACTTGCCAAAGAATTAGATCCAAATTTAATTATTGATGGACCAATGCAAGGGGATACAGCATTGAATCCAGACATTCAATCAGATTATGGATTTATGTCATTAGATGGGCCAGCCAATGTCTTAATTTGTCCTAATTTAGCATCTGCAAATATTGCATATAAATTATTATCAGAATTAGGAGATGCTGAAATGACTGGACCAATTTTAGAAGGGCTTGCAAAACCTGTTCAGGTACTTGCAAGATATGACGGCGTTAGGCATATTATACACATGGCTGCAGTTTGTGCACAAGATGCAATTAGAGGGACTCATCCTCAAAAGAGATTAAGGTTTTGATTTTTTTCCTATATGGGCTAATTGAAATAATTTTATTTTCTA
Organism: Methanobacteriota archaeon; assembly: GCA_949514915.1. Taxonomy (GTDB): domain Archaea; phylum Thermoplasmatota; class Poseidoniia; order Poseidoniales; family Poseidoniaceae; genus MGIIa-I. Next base: position 10,866 of record CATFLP010000130.1, read on the forward strand.
AAACCTTTAAAGTTGAATGTTTAGGTCTGTATATTAATCCAGTAATTAATGAAAAGAAGATCCCTCCAAGAATTAGATTGCCAAAGGCACGAGAAATATATCCTGGTGTTGCATTAAAATATGCCCAAATAAATGATGGAATAATGCCAATGAATATTGAAATAATTATTTCACGTTTAATTATCTCTCCTCTATCGAAATCACGAGGGAGTATTTTTTTTGTTGAATTAATACGTTTTTTTGGTATTTTTACAAGTCTAAATTTAATATTATTTTTGTGTAATTTATGGTGCGAGATTCCTCTTTTGGCATTTTTAGAAATTAAACTAGGGATTTTAGATAATTGCATGCCATATCCCGCAGATTTAGGATTTGTTTCTAACCAAGGGTTACCATTGCAAGGAGCGCCCCAATAACTTACATGAGGCTGATCTGCAATTAATTCACCATCATTATGCGGTATAGAATTAATTTCTAATTTCTTCTTTGCAAGTTCCCATTCGGATTCACTTGGCAAACGAAATTTAAAATCTTCATTCTTATTGTTAATGATCTCAATAAATTCTTCAATATCTTTTTGAGTAAATTTGTTATAATTTGGTATTAATTTTTTGTTTTTAAACACATTATTCCATTCTTTTTCGGAAATACAATTTTTTGTTATAGCAAATTGATATTTTATTTCAAAACAGTGCCTTGGTCTTTCAGCAGCGAAAAATAAACCACCATTATCTTTACCAAGACACACTTCACCGGGCATTATCTCAACAAAATCAAAATCTTTTCCCATTTAATCAGCCTTCCAACCAGGTCTCCAAAATTTCAAATTATCTAATAAATCGTTCCATTCCTTTTCATCTGCTTTTAGTAAATAAAATGCTCTTCGATCTAAACCTTCGATTAATTCTAGATCAATTTCTTTTAATTTTGCAGCTTCTTTCCATTCTATTTGCATTTGTCTAATTAATCTTTTAGCTTCAGGAGGGTTATCAAAATTTTTTTCACAAATTTCTTGTAAATTTTGCAGCCAAATTCTTGTTCCCTTAACATGAATTTTACTATCATGTATGGTAACTTTTTTTTGAGGCTTCTTAAAAGGCCACCACTTCATTGTACACCCCTCTAATTCATTCTTTGAAAGTCTTGGGATACATTAAATCATTATGTATGATTATATCGCAATAAATAATGGGCAGAATTATTATTCATCTTCATGGGAAGCCTAAAGATAAATCTCTAAATTCATTAATTAATAAATATTCAAAAAGATTAGAATCAGAATCAGTTAAAATTATTGAACATGCAGATAATCTCTCTCCCAACGAATATATTTCTAAATTAATAAAATATGCAAAAACTGGAGACTTAATATTATTAGATCAAAAAGGAAGAGAATATGATTCTTTGAAATTTTCTCAATTAGTGAATTCATGGAAGTTAAATTCAGAAGATACACATTTAGCAATAGGTCCAGCATCAGGGTTTCCAGAACATAATTTGTCGAAAATATCATTGTCAAAAATGACCCTTCCTCATGAGTTAGCAGCGGTATTTTTAGTAGAGCAAGTATATCGCTCTATGCAAATACTCAAAGGAACAAAATATCACAAGTAATTAAGTGATAATTCAAAGAGGGCCATTTCAAGGGGAGATTAATGACTTTACTTTACACTCTGATTTCTACAATATTAGGTGTAATATTAATTTGGATGAGCAAAAGTCAACCATTTCCAGAACATTCACAAAAATTTGGAATTTTATTAGTTACTTTAGGATGTTTAGGATTTATTGCGAATCAGGCAGAAAGAGAGGTTGGTTCTACTATAGAACCTTTAATTTTAACAATTTTAGGAGGAATAGGTGTAGTTGTAGGATTAATACATGCCGTAAGGACTCGCATGGATGTCCTCATTGCTCCTTCATCGGGATTACTTTTAGCAGTAGGCGTAATATCATTATTTTCAAATGAATGGGAACAACTATCTAATTTTGAACAAATTTCAGCATTTATTTTAATTTCAATTATTATTTTATTAAATCTTTATTTAGTTTTTAGAACATTATTGATTGGTAAGTTGCCTTTAGCATGGTCACAATCAGGATTAAGGCAATTAAGAAGGGGAATTGTATTCGGAGATAGAGGTGCAATAAGTTGTTTCGAAAGAGCTTGGGATGTAGATGAAGAGCATCTAAATGCAATGGCATATAGTGCACTTTCATTAATTTACAAACATTTTGAAAACGATGAAGAATATAAAAAATGGAATAAGAGGTTATTGGAATTAGGTGGCAAAGAATCAATCGATGAAGCTTGGATTTTAGAAATTGAAGATGCACTTGGCAAAATTTCTCCAAAATTGATGCAATAATACAAATTCTTTTTATATTCTTAAATCAATAAATATATTGATGGAGGAGAAAACAATCAGTAATAATAAAAAATGGACATTGAGCACTTATATTTGGATGAGTTTGATAGTATGGTTTTGTGCTAATTTAATTAGTCAAGCGGCATTTATTGGTAAATTTGGAGAACCATATGGTCGAGAATTACTTAATCAAGAATTAGGATTGGTTTACTGGGGGTTAATTCTTGTAGAGTTAACAATATACGCAATCGGGATATATGCCGTTGGAACAAAATTAAAATCTAAAAAATCTGTAATTTTATCTTAATTTGTAACCATTGCTTTGAAATGTAGGAGTTAGTCCCCAGCATGGTCCGCATCACACGAGTGTATACAGGTACTGGCGATGAGGGAGAGACATCATTAGTAGATGGTTCAAGAGTTCTAAAAACTCATCCAAGATTACAGGTTGTAGGAACATTAGATGAATTAAACTCTATTTTAGGGATGGTTTTAATGGAAGTTAATAGAATGCCTACAAAACATTCAGATGGAGGACAAAGAAAAAATGTTCAAGAAGTACAAAACATTTCATTATTAGGAATAAAAAGAATTCAACAAGAATTATTTGATATTGGTGCAGAATTAGCTTGCCCTATTGACAATGTTCCAAAAGGAATACAATTGTTAGATCAAGAGGTAGGAGATTTATTATTATCAGAAATGGATTCAATGCAAAACGAATTAGAACCTTTAGAATCATTTATTCTTCCTGGTGGAGTTGCCCCAATAGCTAATTTGCATTTAGCAAGAACAGTTGTTAGGAGGGCAGAAAGACATCTTATTCAGTTAATTAATCAAGAAGGAGAAAAATCAGTTAGAACTTTTGTTAGGGAATATTTTAATCGATTATCAGATTGGTTATTTATATTTGCAAGGTGGGTTTCTAAAAGATTGGACGAAGAAGAATTTCTTTGGATACCAATAGATAAAAGAGCACGTAGTAATTCAATTTCTAAAATACTTGAAGAGCAACAATCAAGGTTTGATTTTGATTAAACCCTCATGAATTTTTTTGCATCTGAAATAATACTTTTTGTTAAATCATGAGTTACTTGTGTAATCGCAGAATCCCAATCTAGCCACATATAATTTAGATGTTCTTCTGAAAGATTAACTTTCATTTCAGTTGTTTTTGCAAGTAACCACCAAACCTTTTTTTGAATCACCTTTCCCTTTTTCTTAAATGTATATTCTGTACTTTTCAAAAAACCATCAACCCAAGAAATATCAGATATCCCCGTTTCTTCTTCTAACTCTCTTGCTGCAGTATCTTTATGATCAATATCCTCATTTTCTATATGACCCTTTGGTAAATCCCAATGTCCTCTTGGATATTGCAAGATTAATACAGAATCAAAATTTACAAGAATAACACCACAAGATGTTTCCATATTTGTGTTGTTATATCCGTTGTTTTTTGTGTTTACTATGGTTCCGAATCATATAGTTGAATAACAAGTTAATTTCACCTTGTTTTCAATGGCTCTATTTGATGGCGTGATTATTGACAAGATTGTCGCAGATGGAGATTTAGATGGATTAATTGCAGCCTCAATTTTAAAGACATATTTTAAAAATGTGAAAACTACTTTTGCACACCCTGCAGAGATTAGGAATGGTAATTTAGACCATATCATTGACCGCAATACGGCAATTTGCGATTTACCATTTCATCCTAATTGCGGCTTATATCTGGATCACCATAGTACAAATAAACCAACCGATGCTGAGTTAGAAGATTTTTCATTAGGAGGAGGTAAATGTGCGTGGTACCCTGTTGATTCGGCCGCTCGCGTGGCTTTTGATTTATGTTCGAAAGAGATAGACTTATCTCATTTAGAAACATTTATGGAAATGGTAGATAAACTAGATTCAGGAAAAATTTCACTCGCTGAATTTAATTCTGATGATCCTATATTATGGTTGTCAAAAACAATAAATTTAGAAGATTTAGATTATGTATATTTATTGTTAGATTGGTTTTCATCAGGAAAAGAAGTTGATGAAATTTTACTTTCAGAAGAAGTGACTTCTAGAATAAATACAATTAAACAAAAACAAACAGAATTAAGAAGATTGATTCTAGAAAATGGCGAGGTAATAGATAGAATTGTAGTTGTAAAAATGCATGATACAGGACATAGAACAAATGGATATCTTGTAACTTCAACATTTGGCGATGAATGTGATGCTTGTATCATTATTCACGGATTTAGTGATGGAGAAATTGGAGATCATAGCCGCTATCCCCTTTCTGCTTCATTTTATTGTAATAGTTTTTTACACCGTAATCAAGGAGTATTTAATTTGACAAAATTAGCACAGGCCTTTGATGAAAACGGTGGAGGGCATTATAATGCATGTGGGTGTAGAATAATGCCATTAGATAATGGTAAAGTAACTAAAAGAAAAGTGACACAAAGTGATATTGATATAAATTTGGAAGAGTGGTTAAAAATTTGGAGCAGTAGACATAAACAATAGTCTAAATTTATGAGGTTCCAATAAATATTTCAATTCCATGCAGCAATAAATCTTGGAACTATAGGGAAGTCACCATTAATATTAGTTTCTTCTGTAGTGAAAAGTGTAAAATTTATGAGATTAAGTTCTTGAAATTTCTCCTCTAACCAAACACGTTTTAATGGCCATGGGGGACCTATCTCCTCTTCAATAGTAGAATTAAATAATCTACCGATACAAAGAAGATGTCCATTAGAATTTAATAATGATGGAAGAGTTTCAGCTGCCAAATCCCTAATTTTTTCGGGTATAGCTTGTAAGATGTGAATTTCTACAATTAGATCAAATGAATTTAACCAATTCTTTGGAGGAGATAATAAATCTTCGACACAGTAATTCACTGGCGAGTTAGGAAAACGCTCACGACACCAGTCTATCGATGACTTTGAAACATCAAAAGCAGTAACTTCAAAACCAGAATTCCCAAGCCATTCAGCATCATCACCTAAACCACATCCAACAACTAATGCTTTACCACTTATTTCTGGATGATTCTTTATCCATTCTACCATTTTTGGATGCGGCTCCATTCGTGCCCAAGGTATTTTCTCTGATTCACGGTTTGCATTTTCATATAGTTCTTCAAACCAGCTTAGTGGCGTTCCATTAGATTCTGCCTTATTAGATAATTTTTGGATTTGCACTCTTAAATTAGCAAGGTGCTCATCCATATTTCCATCTCACATGTGGTTGATTATTGCATTACCAAACTCAGAACATTTGAGTAACGTTGCATCATCCATCAATCTTTCAAAATCATAAGTGACGGTTTTGGCTGAAATTGCTCCTTCCATTCCTTTTACAATCAAATTAGCAGCTTCAGTCCACCCCATGTGTCGTAGCATCATTTCAGCACTAAGAATTAAACTTCCAGGGTTTACCTTATCTTGTCCAGTATATTTTGGTGCAGTTCCATGTGTTGCCTCGAAAATTGCAATTCCAGTATCGTAATTGATATTTGCACCTGGAGCAATTCCAATTCCTCCTACTTGTGCAGCAAGTGCATCAGAAATATAATCTCCATTGAGGTTCATTGTGGCTAAAACTCCATAATCTCGTGGACGTGTTAGAACTTGTTGTAGCATCGCATCTGCAATCACATCCTTGATTGTGATTATTGTACCAGTATTTGGATTTTTAAGAGTACACCATGGGCCTCCATCAAGCAATTCCGCACCAAATTCATTTTGAGCCAATAAATATCCCCAATCTCTAAAACCACCTTCTGTAAATTTCATTATGTTACCTTTGTGAACTAATGTTACACTATCTTTATCATTATCAATAGCATATTGAATTGCTGCACGAACAATACGTTCTGTCCCCTCTACCGAAATAGGTTTTATTCCAATTCCACTTGATTCTGGGAATCTTATTTTATCTACTCCCATTTCATTTTTGAGAAATTCAATAACTTTCTTTACTTCATTAGTTCCCATTTCCCATTCAATACCAGCATATACATCTTCACTATTTTCACGGAAGATAATCATGTCAACAGCACCTGGATCACGAACAGGACTTGGAGTACCTTCATACCAACGAACAGGCCTTACACAGGCAAAAAGGTCTAGTTTTTGTCGAAGAGCAACATTAAGGCTTCTAATGCCTCCACCTACAGGAGTTGTTAAAGGACCTTTAATCGATACAAGTCCATTTTTCATAGCATCTAATGTGGCTTCTGGTAACCATTCACCAGTTGCATTAAATGCTTTTTCACCTGCCAAAACCTCTTTCCAGTGAATTTGTCTTTCATCTCCGTATGCACGATTTACTGCAGCATCTACAACATTTTGCATTACTGGAGAAATATCTATCCCAATACCATCTCCTTCTATAAAACAAATTATAGGATTATTTGGAACTATAAGTTCCCCTTCTTTCATTGTTATTGCATTTCCATCCATGTTCTCATTGTGAGCCGACAAGAGTGCCTTACATCAATTCTCCCATTAGAAATTATAAGTTAACTTCAAAACATTGAATAATTTGCAAAGAATAATGAATCACGTAGATGTCAAGTGGAAAGAAGGTTCTGTTGCTTTATGCTCAGATACTAAAGGCAATGAAATGTTATGTGATTGGGATAGTGATAATTCATTATCTCCCGTTCAGATAATGGTTCAGATGGTGGGTGTATGTAGCATGGCAGAAGTTGTAGTTGGAATGAAAGAGAGGGAATTTGATTCACTTGTAGTTGGAATTGATTATGAGAGAAATGATGAGAATCCTCGTTATGTGACCAAAATGAATTTGATTTTTAAATTAAATACAGATTTAAAATGGGAGAAATTCATTAGGAGGTTAATTAAACAAACATTTGAAAAATATTGCTCTGTAGCTTCAACAATTTCAGGAGTTGCTGAAATAACCTGGGAATTAGAACTTAACTAGAACTAATTTTTTCCTTTTGCATAATGTAATTTCTTTCAAATTCATTGGCATGATTTTGATCCCAGTCTATTAATTCCTTTTTCATTATTTTTTTGTATAAAAATGGAGTGACTAAAACCAAATACAACATTGATAAATAGCCATAAGGTAATAGTGGAGCATTTTTATCACTTGGATTTAACTCCCAAAAATTCAAATTAGTTGCTCTATGGTGATCTGAATGTCTTGTAACATTACACAGATAAATACTACTTAGTAAATGATTTGAATTCCAAGAGTGTCTCATTTCAACGGGTTTCCCTTTTTCTCTTACTAAGCCATAATGTTCAATATAATTTATCGCTTCTAATAGTACTTTTGCAAATGCAGCACATAATAGGAAACATAACATTCCAATTAGTCCACCAAAAATAAATGCTAATATTGTAATACTTAGGCTTCTTAAATAACCAATAATCATTCTATTATGGAAGCTAATAATCTTGTGTTTTCTACGTTTCAACCTCTCAGATTCTATTTTCCAGGCACTAATCTGCTCTTCAAATGTGGCTTTTAAGATAAAAAGATAGATATTTTCACCCCTTTTAGCAGATGCAGGATCTTCTTCTAAGCATACGTCTTTATGATGCCCATAAACGTGTTCGATAGCAAAAGTACAATCCCAAGAAAATGCAAGTAGCCAATTTCCTACGAACATATCGAATTTATTTTTTTTCCTATGTGTTAATTCATGTCCTGGAACTGTACCAAGTATGCCTATGGATAAAGTAGTTTGAAAAATTAAAGCGAATTTATCAATTAATGTAAAAGACTCTTTTATTTGGATAAAATCAATATTTAAATTTGAATTTAATCCTTCCACATACCAAATAGGAGGATTGTTACTGAAAAATGAGATAACTAAGAAAATCAAACAAAATAGTATTGGTAAATTAATATAGATTGAAAAATTTAGTATTGTTGGATATGCAAAATCTTGAATTTCCTTATCTCTAGGCAATATGTAATCTCCAATGATGAGAAATAAAGACCAACCTATGCAAAAATATGTGGGGTAATTTTCTCCCATTAAAAAAAACATAATAGTCAAAACACCAGTTATTGCAGGGATATAATGTTTAAGATATTTCAACAGCTTTAGCGCCCCCTAATTATTTATTTAATTCATTTTCAAGTGGTTGAAGTATAGATAAAAATTCTTCAAATTCATTATTAGAATCGTTTTCCATCCATACTCCTTCGGCAAATGTATTTGATTGGTTAAATTCTTCAGTAAAATTCATTCCTAGCCCCCATTTTTCTTTAGAAAGACCTTGTTTTACAGCTTTAGCACCGATGCAAATTATTTGAGATTCTAAATCATCAGAATTTAAGTCCTCAATAATCCCATTAACCCAATTTTCTAATTCTGCATCACCAGCCCCTTCTCCTCTTTCAGTTCTATCTTCTAGAACCATCTTTGCAAATCTTTCTTCGATTTCTTCTCTTAATGAAATTTTTAATCCCATTGCATCATGTAATTTTTCAATAATTAATGCGCCTTTTTTTGACATACTTCCGTCAGACCAAGCAATATCTAAAGCAGTCCAAAAAATTGTTTTCAATTCTAATCCTCCAACATTTCTCTTACTAATTCCATATGTGTTTCAAATGAAATGTCTAACTCTTTTCTTTTTCTTGCAAGTAATGCAACTTCTGATGGATCAATTATATCATCAACCCAAACAGTATCTAACATCATCTTATACATTTCAATAATTTGTGATTCTGATGCAACAGGTTCTTTTTCAGGTTCAGTTTCACTTTCTTCAGAATCATCAGAACCTAATTCTATTGTTTCTACTTGAAGTTCTTCATCATCAACTTCATCCATTAATTCATCCAAAGGATCTCTATATGTACTTTCACCATTTCCAGAATTTGTATTGCCTCTTCCCCCAATCAAATCAAATGGGTCAACTTCTTCATCATCAACATCTTCAATATCATTTTCAGAATCATCTAGTGAAAAAGCATCTTGGCTAACTATGGAATCATTTTCAATTTCTTCAACCTCGTCTTCAGTTTCTATAAGTTCCATTGGGACAATTTCCTCCTCTTCTTCATCTTCCAAACCAAATTTTAGTGATGTGTCAGGCATTTCCTCTTCATCATCTTCAAAAGCAGCAAGAGGGTCATTAGATGGAGCGTTATTGGATGGTTTTTGCTCATTAAGTGTAACATTAATTAATTTTGTAAGTGCATTTGTAATACTAGAACTTTCTATTAAATTATCTTCTATTGCATCTTCAATTCTTTCGATTGCAACAGATACAACAGCATCTCTTTTTCCAGACCAATCTCCATTACCTCTGAATTTTTTAATATGTTCTAAAGCATCAAATTTATCATCCTCAGTTAAATTTAATTCATCTTGAACCGCTTTAATAATTTTCAAGTTTTGATCAATCACACCTTTCCTTTCAAATGCAATTACCATTACAGAATGTAGTACACGCTCTGGCTCAACCATGCACTCCCTAGCACCTTTAGCAGTTAATACAAGTGGTCAATATGTTTAATTTACAAATTCAATTGAACGATTTTTTAATGTTTTTAATTGGTTAGTTACGGCAGCACCAAAAATATGTTCTGAACGTACACCAGTTAGGACAACCATTACTCTTAATTCTTCATGCATGGATTCATCTACTGTCGCACCCCAAATAATCTTAGCATTTGGATTGATTTTATTTCTAATTACAGAGGCCGCTTCCTCTGCTTCTCCTAAAGTTAGTGATGGGCCACAAACAACATTTATTAGTGCCCCTCTTGCATCAGAAAAATCAACATCTAAAAGTGGTGACTCTAGTGCTTGCATAGTTGCTTCTGTAGCCCGATTCATGCCAGTCGATTCGCCTAAACCAATCATTGCAACTCCACCTCCATTTTCCATTACACTTTTTAGATCCATAAAATCTAGATTTACTAATCCATCTTTCGTAATTAATTCTGTAATCCCTGCAATACTTCTCATTAATAATTCATCAGCAACTCTAAAAGCAGAACTAATTGGTAAATCTTTTACCCCCTCTACATGTAATAATCTTTCATTAGGCATTACTACTACAGTATCACAAATATCTCTTAAACGTTCTAATCCCCATTCTGCATGTTGTCTTCTCATATTTCCTTCTGAATTAAATGGGTAAGTTACAATTGCAATTGTCAATGCCCCCTGTTCTTTAGCTAATTTTGCTAGAACATGTGCACTACCTGTTCCTGTTCCTCCACCAAGTCCACAAGTAACAAATGCAAGATCCGTTTCTTCAACAATATTTCTTAATGCACGTTCAGATTCATAAGCTGCTTGTTCACCTTTTTCAGGATTACCTCCAGCTCCATGACCTTTTGCAGTTCTTCCAATAAGTAGTTTATTTGGCACTTCCATTCGTAAAAGATGTTGAGCATCAGTATTGATTGCATAACCGATTACATATTTATCGTCAAGAAGATTTTCTTGAGCTAATCTGTTTACAGTATTACTACCACAACCACCACAACCATAAACTCTAATTCTTGGCGTTAGTGTTCTTAGTAAATTTTCTAGTGCTTGATCGTTACTTGGAAGAGGTGCTGCTTCAGTAATCGCATCAACTTTTTTTTCTCCTTCTAATTCTAATACACGCTCTATGAGGTGTCGCATATCCCAAGTTTTTATCTTAGTGACTTTGAATATGTCGCTATTATTACCAATAAAAAATCGATTATTGAAGCAAATTCATCTTGCCATCAATCTGTTAGTCCATCTTCAACAACACTGAATACTGCTTCACCTTCTGGTAAATTTGGACTGTCAACTAGTCTAGCAATCCTTCTTCCAGCTTTTGCTTTCCGCAAATAAATTCTGAATGCAGATGCATGACTAATGATGTGGCCACCAACTGCTTTTGTAGGATCTCCCCACATAGCATCAGGTTTTGACATCACCTGATTGCAAATTAGTACTACCGCATTATTTACATCTGATAATTGCTTTAATTCTTTCAAATGCCTGTTAAGTTTTTGTTGTCTATTTGCCAACATCCCTCTACCAATGAATTCTGCTCTAAAATGACTAATAACACTGTCAACTACGATCATCTTTACATTAATTCCACTTGCTGCTTTTTTAACTTCATCCACAAGTAACATTTGATGTGCTGAATTATATGCTCTTGCAACATGACATCTTTTCAAGATTTCATCGGGATTTAATCCCTTAGCAGCAGCCATTTGCCTAATTCTTTCTGGTCTAAATGTGTCTTCAGTATCAATAAAAAATACATGTGCAGGATCATTTTCATCTGAGAGCCCACCTTCTTTTAGTGGTAACATAGCATTAACAGCTAGTTGGTGGCTAAATTGTGTTTTACCTGAACCAAATTCTCCATATAATTCAGTAATGGATTTTGTTTCAAATCCGCCACCTAATAATTCATCAATACTTTGACATCCTGAGGTTAATTTTAGAACTTCTCTACGTTTTTCTAAAATATCTATACCACTTAGGAAACCACCAATGCTTGCCATTTTTCTAGCACCATTAATAATTCTTGAACTTACAGCTTCACCTAATTCTGCTTGATCCGCAAGATCTGCAGGATTCATTACTGCGATCGCCATTAAATCATCAAAACCGGCTTCACGTAGTTTTTCTGCTGTGGCAGGACCCACACCAGGTAAGTCATCTATAGTATATTCAGGATCATCTCCCACGTTAACCACTAGTTCCTCTTGTTCTTCCACTTCTTCTTCTTCTTTCTTCTTTGCCATACTCATCCCTCTATTTCATCAGTTCTTAACATGCTTCAGTATATGAACTAACTAAAGAGGGGGTACATAAAAGTGAAAGTGAAAGTAAAACTGAATTTACATTCCAGAGTGGTCATAACCAATGTTAAAAACTGTAGCAGTGTTTACATTTTCATCACTATCTAGTGTTATTTCTATTCTCCAATCAATTGTAATAGGCATTTCTATCGAAGATTCAAAAATCATTTCATCTCCTCCTTCTAATGTTTCTGTTGTTTCATTGATTTTGTTATCTTGCCCATCATACAAGGTAATTGTAACTGTTACAGGGTCATTACTACTAAACGGAGGTAAATCTAGATCATTTGGGTTTTCAACACTACTACTAACATTAATCCACATTGGAATATCTGTAGATGGACCGATATAATCTACCCATACTACATCCGGATTTGCCGTATTTTGATTATTATGTTCCTGATTGTAATCTATTCTAATTTCTTCTGTGACACTTCTTTCATTATCTTCAGAATCCATTGCGGTAATTATTGCTTCAAAGACGCCATGAACTGAATATTCATGTGTGAAAACACCATTTTCACTTCCATTTGAATAAATTAAATCTGAACCATCTCCTGGATTAATTGTAAATCCTGTAATGTCTCCACTTCCAGAAGTAGTGTTGCTTAAATCAAACTCAATAGATACAGGGTTGCTTTGTTGTTCAATTGTTTCGTTTCCATTTCCTTTTGTAATTTCCAATGTGCCTGAATTAGCCGATAAAATAAGAACAATATCTATTGGGCCAGAATATTCTTCATTTTTCTCTCCCCCACATCCACTGAATGCTGAAAAAATTACTAATAAAATTAGTAGCGACGTCATAGTTTTTTGTGATTTAAACATGTTTTTCAGTACTGTGTGAGTACTACTAGTCCAAAAAGGCACCGTTTTCCTGATTGTTTTTTTTGCATTTTACTTGAATATTCAAGTATGATGGGCTTCACGCCCAATATAACGAGGTGGGGTAGTCTGGATATCCCGTCGGGCTCATAACCCGGAGATCGTTGGTTCAAATCCATCCCTCGTTACTTTTTTCCCTAGTACGAGTAATAATCTGATGTTGGATTTAATGAATCAATTGCTTTTGCTAATTTTTCATTTGCCGCTTGTTCGCCCGCATTAATAGCTTCAATTTGAGAATTAATATCTCCTATTGAATCAATAATTTTTTGTTTGTATTTTGAATCTAGTTTTTCAGTGTTTGAAATCAACTCCAATCTAGGGAGTAATTGACTAATATATCTTGGAACATATCCTTCGGGACTAAAAATAAAATGGCCATTTTTTAAGATAACAGGTCCATTGTTATCTAATGAATGAATTAATTTTTTACAAGCCGATTTTGAACCACTAAGTTTGCCTTTTATTGTGATTCTTGCTTCTAACATTAATATGCAAATTTCTGAATCCAATGGTCTTAATTTATTTGCTTTATTTAAATGATTTAATGATCTTAAAAGATTCTTTAATCCAATTTCAGCACATGCAAAGACAATTTCATCATTAGCCACAGTAGAAATATTTGAATCTACCATTTCAATTCTTTTTGTTTTTTTAGCCATTTGATTCAATATTTTTCTATGTTTTTGTAACATTTTACTAGCATTTTTACATAATTTATATTTTTCTCTTTGAAGTAATATTGATGAGCTTCCCCTTAATGTTCTTACAAGGAAATGTTGCCTTTCTATGTCTCTATTTTTCTCATTTAACAATCTCTCTGCTAATTCTGTAGACATTACTTCTGCAATTTCTAATCTCCCCTCTTGAGCATATCTCTCAAACTGAGAAATTACCTGTTCTGGGTTGCTCATTCCAAACATATCATCTTAGGTGAGAAGGTCTCCTGCTTAGTATGTACTGTGAATTATCATATATCCCACGACCTTTTCGCCTGTTTATGCAGCCTTTACGAATTGCAGTTACTGGAGTTCCAGGTTGCGGTAAAACCAGTTTATGTGAGATAATAAAATTTGAAACAATTACAGTTTTAGATTTAGCAAAAAAATTTGACACAATCAACAAAGAAACATTAAATTTAGATACAGTAGAAATAGATGTTGAATTATTAAAAGGAAAATTAGTAGAAGAATGGAGTAATCCTCCCCCAAAACATGTATTTGTGGATGGCCACTTATCTCATAATTTACCAGTTGATTGTGTTATATTATTACGTTGTAGGCCAGATGTCTTGGAAAATAGATTAAGGAAAAGAAATTGGGATGAAGAAAAAATTTCTGAGAATGTAGAATCTGAATTATTGAGTTCTATCATTGTTGAATTAGATGAAAATTTAGACATATTAGAACTTGATACAACCGCAACATCCATTCTTGAAATTTCAAATAAGGTAAATCAATGGATTAAGGGTAATAAAGTCACAAGTATGCTAGACATAGATTGGATTGCAGAATTACATTCTTAGGTATTTTTTTCACAAATCATTTTGATAGTAGAAAGTTGGAGATGATAGTAATGGGATTAGAGGGTTTACGAAGCAAGTGGGAAATTTTAATTAAGCCATTAGTATCTAGAATGGGCAATATTCCGCCTTCCTTAATTACATGGTCAACTGTGCCATTAGCATTAATTGCATGCTATTTCCTTTTAACTGCGGATAGGGGATTTTCAGGAGGAGTATCACTATTAATCGGATTTATTTTAATTATATTTACTGGAGTTTTTGATGCATTAGATGGTAATGTTGCCAGAACTTATGGTAAAACAAGTAGATATGGAGATTACTTGGATCATACAATAGATAGAATTGTAGATATTGCATTTTTATTGGCAATAGCACATAATGCATCATGGATTATTAATCCAATATGGGGGTGGGCTGCTGCACTTTCAACGTTATTAGGATCTTATATGGGCACTCAGGCCCAAAGCGTGGGATTAGGTAGAAATTATGGTGGGTTTGGTAGAGCAGATAGAATCGTAGTAACTTTAATTGGGATTTTATTAGCATCTGTACAATCATTTTTAGAAGTTTCAGATCCTACTTGGTTAGGTATTGATTGGAATCCTATGAATTTGGTGATATTTATCAGTTTAATCGGGGGAATATACACATTTTTTAGTAGATTTTTTGCAGCTAGCAGGGATTTGAAGGTGCTCGACAAACAAGAACCCTTAACACAGACGAAGCCCCCCTCGCAAGTAGATGAGTAATTCCGCCCTCAAAATTCCGAATTCCCGCGCAAAGAGGCCAGTTAATGGGGATTTTATGCGTCACAGTCTTAACCCAAACCAAGAACACAGTTCCCTGAGAGGGAATCGAATGGATGGGACTTCACGCCTCCGCGCATTATTTTTAGTTGGATTGATGTTGCTTGCTACTTGGGCTCAAGGAGCATATGCTAGTACAGGATTTGGGCCAATGACAGGCCCTGATGCAGATGGAGATGGCATCTCCGATGATGATGAAATTGCAAATGGAACTAATCCAGAAGATCCTGATACTGATGGCGATGGGTTAAATGATTTTCAAGAACAAGAAAATGGAACAAATCCAAATTCAAATGATACAGATGGAGATCAAATTCCAGATGATTTAGAAATTATACAGTTTGGAACAGATCCGTTATCGAATGATACAGATGGAGATGGTTTACTTGATTGGCAAGAATTAGTACCTGATAATGGAACAAACCCATTAAATCCTGATTCTGATGGTGATGGGTTAAATGATTACGATGAAGTAGTAACATATCTCACAGACCCAAAGGCAATAGATACAGATGGAGATTCTATTGAAGATGGTGATGAAGTAATTAATACAAACACAAACCCCGCTGTATCAGATACAGATGGAGATGGGTTACATGATGGATCAGAGGTAAATCAATATCTTACAGACCCTAATTTACCAGATACAGATGGAGACGGATTAAATGATAGTGCAGAGGTGATTAGTCATTTAACTGATCCACTTCTAAATGATACAGATGGAGATGGACATTTAGATGGAGATGAAGTAGCCAATTTCACAGATCCTTTAGATTCGAATGACCCATTACCAGATGATGGAGGCAATGGTGAAATTGATGATGACGATAATTATGATCAGACACAATTGCCTGCAATTGGCATTTCAGTTTCGTTTAATCCAACTACTGAAAAATCAACAATTTCTTGGTATAACATTGATGGCGACGGGTTAGATGATCAAACGGAAGCATCAGTATTATCCTACTTGCATTCATCAGTATACTATATTTACAGACATACATCTAGAATTACAGAAATAAATATTCAATCATTACAACCTATTGATGAACTTACAACAGCGGCTTGTGGTGCAGAGAATTATTTCCTTTGTAAAAATGGTTCAAACCCATTCCATGAAGGGCATTCTGTAGATTATCAGATTTCAGCTGAGGTTTCTGGAGAATTTTACTATGCGATTGTTACTGAACAAGCAGATGGAACACAAAGTACAAGTTTATATTGTGGTCAAAATTCATTATGTAATCCAATAAATGAAACAACAGAACCTGTTAGAACACCCTCCTTGTTATCTGCGACTTTTAATTCTCAATCAGAAACAACAACATTGTCCTGGGTTAATTATAATCAATTAAATGCAGGAGAATTACCAGAAGTAGGCCCTGATGCATTAACAATTAGAGTTTGGAGACATACAAACCCATTAAATCGTAGTAATGGATTTGTTCTTTCAACAAGTACATCTACTTATTTAGTAGCATCATTAACTGCAACAAATACTCAATTTACAGTATCAGTCCCTGAAAATATTCAACGTTCAGTTTATTATTCAGTAACTTATTATTTACCAAACCATTTAGGTCAGGGTTTGGATTATGAAGATTTAAGGTTTGAATTACCTGATGGATCTACTAATTCAAATACACTTGCATTACCCGTTGTTGAAGATACTTCGAATCCTGTAATACCAGAAGGCGTTTCAGCAGTTTTTGAGCCGAATGAAATGACTGGAAATGGTGTTACAAATATTAGTTGGACTGATTCTGCTGGTGAAGTCGGTGAAGTTTACACTCTTTGGCGTTCAAGATTACCAATTGAAGATGTTTATGAGCCAGGAGTTATGATGTTAGGTTCTAGTATGGAAGGAGTAAATTATTATCCACATCAAATTAATAGAGGTACACTTGGTTTCTATTATTATTGCGTAACTATTCAAGATTCAAATGGCCGTACAAACTTATCTACAGAATCATCTAATTGTGTAACGGTATTTGAAAATACATTTGACCCGTGGATCGCTGAACCAACAGATATTACAGCAGCATATATTGGTAATGCAATTACAAAAGTTAATTGGACAGATCAAATTGGAGTAGAAGGAGAAATATACCACATTTGGAGATCAAATTCTGAGATAACAAGTGCATCATTTGAATCAAACCCTCCTGAATTAGTAGGTTCATCAGATGCTGGTTTAGGCACTTTTGATGTAGTTGTAGATGAAACATGGACTCAGGACTCATACTATTGTGTAACTACTAAAGCCAGATATAATTTAGAAGAGTTCCAAGAATTTGATAATAGGGAATTTGATGAAGACGAAGGAACTTATGAGGACTTTAGATTTGTTCAAAACTGCTTTGGGCCAGTTGCTGAAGATATTAGTCCACCAAGGAAAACACCAGTAAATTCAGTTGATGTTTGGAGAGTTGGAGATGCAGCAGTAAGAATTAACTTCCAACAAATTATTGAAGAAACTGGAGAAACTTACTATATTTACAGGTGTACAAATCCTGATATTTTCAAGGGAATTGGAGGAGTACCTACAGATTCGTCATTATTACTTGATGAATGGGAAATGATTGAAGGGCCAATTGATTTTGCTAATGAGGATGAACCTGCACAAACAGTCTCAATTTCAATCCCATCTGGATTGAATAGAGAAGTATGGTATGCAGTTGCGGCAATGGATACGGATGGAAATTTACAATTTGAGTTACAAGAAGATTACAATGCAAGAATGGTTAATGAAGACACACTTGGTCCTGGATTGGATATTGCCATTTTAGGTGCTCAGGGGAATTCACTAAAGGCAGGGACATATACAATTCAAGCAACACTTGCTGAAGCTTCTGGAGGTAATTTACCTAAGATTACAATCAAAGATACTGATGGTATGAATATAGTAATGGGATTATTTATGACTTCATCTGGACCATTATCTAGTATCTATACGTATCAATTTACATTAACTAATGAAGTTCCTGCGGGTTCATTAAGTATTCAAATTACTGGTTTCGATGAGTATGGTAACTCAGCAATTACAGAAGAAAATAATTATTCTGCTGACGGATTATCTCCAACTTTAATATTATATTCACCAAGCTCACAAAGCACTGGTTCAAGCTATCGTTATGGTGATAATTTAATGATTAGTGGAGGAGCAAGTGATGACGTAGGAATTGGAGATATTCAAATTAGATTTACAAGAAACGTGGACACACCAGACGAAGTAGTTGAGGCTTGGCAAAAATTAGATGTGTTATATGACGAAGGATCAGAAGAAAACCAAGTATCATTTTTTGTAACTTATGCGGCTAAGAATTTTGAGATAGGCGAGCATATGTTAGAAGTTCAAGCTTTAGATTTAGCAGGGAATGAAGATATAAAAAGCGTGGAATTCTTTGTAGATAGGTGTGAGCAAATAGAAACCGGTGAATTACAATGTGTATACGCAGAATCACTAAAAGCAGAGCCAGAACCAGAACCTATTGAATTAGAAGCATTATCTCCTCCTTACATGTTTACTTACATTTTAGCAGCATTCAATATTTTTGCATTTGTTATGATTATTTTAACATTAATGACGGCAGGAAGGTCACCATCTTCAGATGAAGAAGAAGAAGGCGAGGATTGGATGAAGGAATTTATTGGAACTTCAGCAGAACCAGATATGGATTCAATTATGGATACAGGTTCAGGTAAATCAGATCCAATGGAATCTGATGAAGGAGCCAGTGAAGAGTCGAAGACATTAGATGATGATGACGATGAGTTATTTGGTGCAGCAGCCCCTAAACCAAAACGTAGAGAAAGAAAGAAATCTACGGATAGGAAACGTAGAGTACGTAGATCTAAAGATGACGATGAGGAAGAAGATGATGAAGATGACTTTGGAGAAAGTACCACTAAAAAAAGACGCAGAGTAAATAGGAAATAATGAGGAAACTAAATGTCAAATAATACAATAAAAGTTTCCCAAGATGGCTGGAAACAATTTGTAGATCCAAGGCAATCTAAAATATTGGTATGCTTATTTGCAATACCACTTGCCATTTACTTTGAATTGAATCATAATTCTACAGGAATATTTATTTCATCATTATTTGCAATAATGCCGTTAGCTTGGTTAATGGGCAAAGCTACTGAAGAAATTGCACTAAGGGTAGGGCAAGGTTTAGGTGCATTTCTAAATGCTAGTTTCGGAAACGCCGCGGAATTAATTATTGTAATCTTTTTATTGATTGGTTCAAGTAAAGCAGCATCTGCAGAATCAGCATCTAATTTAATTACAGTTGTACAAGCTAGTTTAATAGGAAGTATTCTTGGTAATTTATTACTTGTTTTAGGATTAGCATTTATTTGGGGAGGGATAAATCATAAAGAACAAAAATTTAGTTCAGATGCAGTTAGTACTAATAGTTCGTTATTGATATTAGCAATGTTAGCTTTAATAATTCCAGCAACATTTGCTCAGTCTGGAAATCATTCAACCGAAACAATAGTAAATTTATCAAGGATAGCATCAATAATTTTATTGGGATTATATGGGCTTTTTTTATTATTTCAATTAAAAACACATTCTCATTTATTTGTAAATTCAACTCATCATGAAGATGAAGATGCAGCATTAACAATGAAACAAGCGATAATGTTACTAGTGAGTTCTACAATTTTAGTAGCGATTATGGCAGAATTTTTAGTTGGTAGTATCGAACATAGTGCAGAAGCATTGGGTTGGCCTACACTATTTATTGGTGTGATATTAATACCTTTATTTGGAAATGCAGCAGAGCATTTTACAGCAGTAACTGTTGCAGGTAAAAATAAAATGGATTTATCAATAGGGATTGCTATAGGTTCATCAACTCAAGTTGCAGTTTTTATTGCACCAATTACAGTTTTAATTGGATGGGCATTAAATGTAAACATGTCTTTACAATTTGGATTATTTGAAACAATTGCAACTTTTATTGCTGTTTTAATTGCAAACAGTATTTGTTCTGATGGAAAGTCAAATTGGTTAGAAGGAGTTATGTTGCTTGGAACATATGCAATTTTAGCAGCATCATTTTGGTTATTTTAATTTCTTAAATACCATCGTAGTAATCTTTTACTGAATGTTTCATTTTTTCTGTAATTTCATCCATATTTAATGACATTGTAATTCCTCCATGTCTTAATTCAATTCCATCCACCCATACATCTAGACAATCGGCATTTGAATACACTAGATTTGCTAATAATCTTCTTTCATCTATTCCATGGGGTTGCATTCTAATATCATCTATATTCCAAGCCACCCAATCTTTTGATCCTTTAGTTGCTAATTTCCACAATTCCTGAGGGTTTAAAATTGAAGCATCCCAATGGTCATGACGCTGTATCATGCTTGCCATTTTTGCTTCTTGACGTAAATCAAGTGAATTATTACTTGCTGCACCATCTGTGCCTAATCTAATGTCCACACCAGCTTCTTTCATTGCAGGATAAGACATCGTGCCACCTATTCCCAATTTCATATTGCTTGTAGGGCAATGAATTGCTTTAGAATCATATTTTGCCATTAATCTCATTTCATTTTTCTTTAACCATCCACAATGTGCTAATGCAGTTTTATTATTGCTAAAGAAATCAATAGAATCTAGGTACTCTATAGGATAGCAATTATTCTCTTTATGGCATGTAGCAACTTCATTTCTTGTTTCGGATGCATGCGTAATTAAGAAAGATTGATGTTTTCTAGCAAGCTCACTTGATTTAATTAAAGTTTCTTTTCCACAAGTGTAAATTGCATGTGGGGCAACTGCATATTCAACTCTTGAGTTTCCAGTACCTTCCTTGAGTAATTTATCTAAATCATTTATCGCTTGTTCTGGGCCATTTGGATATGATGTTGTAGGAAAGTCTGTAACAGTACCTCCAGCAATCCCCCTAATTCCAGATTCAATTATTCCATTAGCCATCTCTTTTGGGAAATAATACATGTCGCAAGCGAAGGTAGTCCCTGTTGCAATTAATTCAGCACAAGCCGCTTTAGTACCTAATTCAACTAATTCTTTTGTTAATTTTTTTTCTGTAGGAAAAATCATTTCATCAAGCCAACGTTGCAAAGGTAAATCTTCTCCCATTCCCCGATTTAAAATCATGGAAAGGTGTGTATGCCAATTTTGCAAACTCCTTGTAATTAAACGATCAGAACCATTTAAATTAAATTTGACGTCTTCATCACCTTTGGATTTTGACCAACTTCCATCTTTGTGTAATAGGAAATCTCCGTGGTGTAATTTACCACTTTCATCAATCAGCCGAGAATCTCGATAGCGTACGGGAACCTCGGTCATGTGATGGGCTCTTGACCCATCTGCATTTGATTTTTGCCTATTCTATCTTCCTTCTGGACAAACAAGCACCAAGTAATGCAATTAATGAAAGTCCTAAAGTAAAACTAGGCATTGCATTTCCTGTATAATCTTCAGCCCATGTATCATATAATGCTAATTCAAAATCTGCAGGTTCAATAGATTCATTTGCTTCACCATAGGTACTTAAACTCAATGAACATTCTTCAGGATCTAAAAGATAAACATGATTACAATTGAAAGAAATATCCCAAGTGTTGTCATTAGAATCGGTCCAATTTCCTAACTGAGTCCAACCATCATCAGGCGTATTTTCTAAAGTGAAACTTGCTAATACTGTTTGTTCTACTTCATTTCCATCTTCATCATATTCATCACTAGGAGAAAGAATATGTAATTCTAATTGACTAGATGGAACTTCATACATACCCCAAAATCCGTACATAAAGGACATGTATTCCCAGTCAGTATCATCAATACCATCTCCATCTGTATCTTCTGGAGTTGTATCATGTATTTCTCCTCCCATCATGAGAGTTATATCAGATGCACCTCTTTCCCAACCAGGAGTATCTTCAGTAACAAGATCAATTACTACTTCATCACCGTACATTAATGAAATATCAAAACTTTCAGTATCATTTTCCATTTTTAGTGATTTCATTACAGGTGGAACAGTAGGCATTATTGATAATTCATATGTCCATTCTCCAGAACCTTCCATAGTTACAATGCCAGTAAATGTTTGCATTCCACTAGTTTCATCAATTGATGTTGTCCAATTTACTGCAGCTAATTCTTCAGCAGTAGGCTCAGGCATATCAGGGCCTATTTCTGGCTCTTCTATATCCATCATTCCATCATGATTTTCAGCTTCATCTTCACCATGTGAACAATCATCAACACCATCATTTACTTGATAAATCCAAATTGTATCCCCATCGTGACAGTCAAACCAATTGATTGGATTGCCATCAACATCAAATTGTTGCTCATCAGCTCCATCATCACAGTCAGATTCTCCATCATTTACATATTCGAAAAGAATTTCCCAGCCGTCTCCACAGATAAACATCATACTGTGATCGTCACCGTGGTCACCGTGGTCACCGTGGTCACCGTGATCATCATGGTCACCAGATGGAACACAAGTCATCATATCGCCATCATCCCAATCATAACCATCATCACACATGCAATGAGGGCCCATTTCGCCCATTGAATCCATTATGTATCCGTTACCATTACATTCCTCATCTTCAGGGAAGATTTCTTCAAGAGCTTTTTCGTAAGACCATTCATTATCGATTAACCAAACTGCTTCAGGTTGATAAGTATCCATATTTGTCATTACTTGATTTATGTAACCAGCATCAGAGAATTCTGGATGTTGGCCTTGAGTATCTTTCATTTGAATTTGCATTGACATTCCTCCCATACTCATTGTCATTACCATATGGCTTGCAACTCTTTTTGTAGTATTATCAAACATATTTATTACGGCAATTTCTACATCTTCATCGCCACCAGGGCTAGGACTTCCGTCTTCATCAGTTAATCCTAAAGTATCCATTGGTGCAGTGATAATCATATGAATACCAAATTTTTCTTGATCATCAGCAGGAGCCATGAAATCAAGTTCAGCATTATCACTTCCATCAACTCCTAACATAGTTAAAATATCTGTTGCAGAATATTCAACAGTATTTGTATCATCTGCAGTATTATTTGTATCATCTGCAGTATTGTTTGCAGTATTATTTGTATTGTTACTAGTGTCGTCTCCAGTGTTGTCTTCAACGACAGTTTCGATTTCTTCACCAGTACATCCAGCTAATGCTGCCCCAAAAAAGAGCATAATAACCAGAACGGTTCTTATTTTATCCATAAAGTCTGCTAAAAAATAGTAGTATTAATACGATTCTACTACTTTATCAGTTTTTTTCTTAAAAATCGAAGCAATTGTAAGAACCAAGACATTCAGAAATAGTCCCGGTGCAGGGATTCCTTTATCGTCTTCAGTTACAATTAGATTCTTCGAACTTTCTTTAACCAATAAGAATGAATCTCCAATAGTATTGTCTGTACGCACATATTCTACATGCATCGTTTCAGTGGTATGATTTACTGTGATGTGCATTACTCCATGTGTAATTTCTCTATGAAATGACCAATCAGGTTGTTCATCAGCATATTCATATGAGTCTTTACCTCCCACTCCTGCAACAATATGAATTGGAGAAAAACCTGAAACAAACATTAAACCATCTTCATTTATTCCCCTAGTTGTAATATTTTCATTTACAACTGGCCATGTTCTTTCATAAAAATGATCATGGCCCCATATTGCTAAATCAACAGAATTTTCAAATAAAATTGGTTCTAAAAGAGTTCTTAATTCGATCATTGTATCATCATGAGTTTCATGGCCATGAGATGTGTAAAGAGGTTTATGTCCATATATTACTATCCAAGGAACAGCCTCTCTATTTGCATTTGCAGTGGCTAAATCTTCTCTTATCCAATCTAATTGTTCTGTTCCTTCATGATATGGATGTTCTGTAGAAATTGCAATAAAATGAACTCCTCCATAGTCGAAACTATGCCAAAAATCTGTTCCACTGCTACTTGGCATCTCGAATCTAGTTTCATACGCATCAAATCCATAGCCAGATATTGTTTCATTTTCATGATTTCCTGGAGACATCATCCAAGGAATGTATGCTAAACTAGTTTGATATTTTTTACCATAATCATCCCATACACTTTGATCACCATTTGCATATGATATATCTCCAGAAAGTATTACTAATTCTGCATTATCAAAACTTCTTACTAAATTTGCAGTATCTTGAGCATTATCAGACATACCATGATCACCAAATGCAACAAATTCAAAAGATTCTTTTTCAAAATCTTGAGTAGTAAATGTGAATGTATCAGACCAATCTGCAGCATGTCCATCTCCAACTCGATAAGTATATTCTGTAGCAGGCAATAAATCTATCATAATTGCAGAATGAAAGACCATGTCATGGTCATAACACATTTCAGTTCCGTCAACTACTTTTTTATCAGCAGTAGGGTCATCAATACCAATTCCATATTCAACAATAGAATTTGTTAATCCTGGCGTAGCCCAAATCACTAGCATTTCAGATGGATTTTGAGTTAATTGAATATGAATTTGTTCTGGAGTATGATCTGAAATAACGTGTGTTGTTGCGGGGCAATCAGGATTAATATTAATTATTTGAGCAGAAGAAATTGGTGACAATACACTAATCAAAAAAACACATAATAGCGCAATAAAAAGCCTCTTCATATTATTACGCAAGAGGTATGTCAAGTTAGTAATTTTCTATTTAATCTAAGGGATGGACTATTTTTTTACCAGTTGAATCGGCTAGATTTAATGTCCATCTTAATGTTTTAATCACACCTCTTAATGCGGTGTAATTCCTTAATGCTTCAGCATTTTGCCTTACATTCATAGTTCCACTTTTGAAATGTTTTTCCCACAAAACTTTCCTTTCTTCCGCTTCCCTTAGCATTTCTCTTAATTCTTCAGCAGAGCGTCTCGTATCCATGTCAAGCACCATTGATGACCGTGCGAAAAACCATCCCTTTTGAACTCTATTGATTCTCGATTGAAAATTATTGTAGTTCTCTTTGTAATTTTTTTATCGTAAGTCCAAATCTTTTTGCTGAAATCTCTAAACTTTTAACCCCAGATAATTTTTCGCCAGCTAAGAATTCTAAACAAGCACCACCACCAGTAGAAACATGCCCGATTTTATTTCCAAGTCCTAAATTATTGATTAATGTTGCAGTGTGCCCTCCTCCAACTACAACAAATGCTTCACTTTCAGCACAAGCATTTATTATTTCCATCGTTCCAAATTTAAAATCATCTAATTCAAAAACTCCTGCTGGCCCATTCAAAATAATTGTACCTGCATTTTTTATTTCTGAAGAAGCTGTAAATGTTGATTGGATCCCCAAATCAAATATTTGATATTCAGTAGGTAATTGAGAGATTCCAATATCAATTCTTTTCCCATCTACATTTAATGCAACATCAGTTGGCATAATGATTTTTTCAGAATAATTAGAAATAATAGCTTTCATGTCTTCACATGTTTGTTTCCATTTCTCACCTAATTCATTTTTGAGGAATTCTCTATTTTTTTCGCCAATATTTATGCCTGAAAGCTCCAAACATAAATTTGCAACTCCTCCTGTAACCAATATTTTATCAGCGATATTTTCTTTTAACATATTTCTAGCAACTTTTACAGAATCATCAACTTTAATCCCACCTAAAACTACAATACAGGGCTTTTTAGGGTTTTTCATCGCGTTCTCTAGTGAATTTAATTCATTCATCATTAATGTGCCAGCAATGCAAGGTAATGCGTATGTAAATCCAGTAATAGAGGGAGAATTTCTATGGGCACAAGCGAAAGCATCATTGATGAAAACATCAGCTATGCTAGATAATCTCTGAACAAAATTTGTATCCATTTGGCTTTCAAAGTCATCTGTTTTACAATCTAATTCTTCTTGATTCATTCTTACATTATTTAGTAATAATATGTCTCCGACATTCATTTCTTCAATTGCTGAAAATGCTTTTTCTCCGCAAATATCTTCTACAAATTTAACAGCCCTGCCTAGAAGTCTCTGAAATTCCCTAGCGTGTCCAGAAGTACTTGTAAAATCCTTTTTCCCAGGTCTAGATTGGTGAGTAATAATTATCAATTTAGTTTTAGTCAATTTATTGATTGTGGGAATAACGCCTTTCAATCTAGAATCGTCTAGGAATGAGTTGTTTATTGGATGTAGTGGACTATTTCCATCAATTCTTAATAACACTGTTTTCCCATCAAGAAAGACGTCATCTAAGGTGCGAATTGCCCCCATTAAACCGTCCCATCAAATGGCGCTTATTAGTTAAATGGACTCAGAAGTTTTGTTTTGCATATACTTAATTACACATTAAACAAGAATATTACTCTTCAAAATTAGAGAATATTCATAGTGTCTGAAAATTCCCTGAATTTATGGCAGGAGATTCGAGGGGAGTTGGAAGAATTTCAACTAGCACTTCAGAGTTTGGTATTTCAGGTAGAGAAAGCCATGATTCTAGCAAATATTATCAATCAAAAATCAATCAAAATCAAATAAATTTTCGAGATGTAGGGGAACTTCAAGAATATCCTTCAGAATTTATTGATGAAGTTGTTTGTGATGATTCAAGAAAATTATCATTTTTACCAGATAATTGTGTACATTTAATGATCACTTCTCCTCCATATAACGCTTGTAAAGAATACGATGATGATTTGAGTTTAAATGAATACTTAGGGTTGTTAAAAGATGTTTTCGAAGAAACATATAGAGTATTAGTTCCTGGAGGTAGAGCCGCGATTAATATTGCTAATTTAGGACGTAAGCCCTATATTCCATTATCGACATATATTAATCAAATAATGAAAGAAATTGGTTTTTTAATGCGGGGAGAAATTATTTGGGACAAATCAGCATCAGCAGGTTCTAGTTGTGCTTGGGGTTCTTTCAAAAGCGCATCAAATCCTTGTTTAAGAGACATTCATGAATATATTTTGATATTTAGTAAAGGAGATTACAAACTTCCAAGGTTGAAAATTGAAAAAGAAGAAAGGTGTGATACAATTGAAAGTAAAGAGTTTGTTGAGTTTACAAAATCAATTTGGCGCTTCCCTACAGTTTCAGCTAAAAGAGTAGGACACCCTGCACCATTTCCTATTGAATTACCAAGAAGGTTGATTGAATTATATTCATTTAAAGGAGATATAATTATGGATCCATTTATGGGTTCAGGATCAACTTGTATTGCTGCATTAGATACAAATAGACACTATTTAGGTATTGATATAGATCAAGAATATTGTGATCTAGCACTTAATAGGATTTCTTCTAGGAAATAATAGAATTTTAATCGGAAGTTGAATAAACCCAACTGTTCACGGAGTAACATGATCGAATTCCAAATCGAACTTACAGACAAACCGGGACAACTTGCAGGAGTCACTGAGGCAATCGCATCAGGTGGGGCGAATATACTAGGCGCAGCAGCAATTGGTAAGGCAAGACCAGCAGTAGCTTTAGTCGTTGATGATGAAGAAGCAACAAAGAAATCATTAGATGAATTTGGTGCAAATTATGTGATGAATGAATTATTACTTTACACTCTTGAACATAGGCCAGGAGCACTTGCTGAATTTACAAGGAAAATAGCAGATGCTGGAATTAATTTAAATTCATTTTATATTATGCACATGGAAGAATCAACAGCTGAAATAGCATTTACAGTAGATAAGATTGATTTAGTGTGTGAAATGTTTAATATTGAATATTAAAGTGTGAATATTTCACCTTCTTTAGAGACACTCCAACCCATGTTCTTTAGGATTAAATATTCTTCACTATCTTCATGGTTTAGAGGATTTGTGTGATTTAGGTGTGTGAATTTAATTTCTGGCATCCCTTCCTTTTTTTCACCAATAAGTTTCAATGTTTCATTAA